>CAYPUT010000013.1:0-36969 GCA_964413945.1 uncultured Spirochaetaceae bacterium | reverse complement strand
GGAACGCCAGAGGGTAGCCCCCACATGCCGGAGAAACTCGTCCTCCCGAAAGAGATTGGCGGTGGCCCGGAGGACTTCTCCCGGTCCCGGCAGCAGGATCGACGAGGCGAGAAGCCGTGCCGAGACAAACCAGAGCGCCAGAAGAACGCCGATGGAAGTTGCGAAGAGGAGGGCGTTTCTCCACCCGGAGCTTCGGCGGCCAACCGGGGCCATGCTACCTCCCGGTGTCTTCTTCCAAATCGACGGTAATCCGATGGTACCGCTTCTTTCCCGCCCGAAGGAGCAACTCCCCGGATTCGAGCCAGGACGCGTCGACAAGGGTCTCCTCGTTTTCGATCTTCCGGTCGTTGATCCGGGCGCCCCCTTGGCGGATCAGCCGCCGGGCTTCGGATTTCGAGGCGGAAAGCCCCGAACGGGTAAAGACCTCTAGAGCCGCTATTCCCCCGTCGAGCTCTCCGGCGTCGACCGGAGTCGCCGGAATCGCCGAGCGATCGCCGCCGGCGGCGGCGGTAAAGGCGGCCCTCGCCGCGTCCCGTGCCGCGGTGGCCTCGGTGTCGCCGTGAATCAGCCGGGTCAGCTCGAAGGCGAGGCGCTCCTTCGCCTGGTTTATGTCGCCGGCGCCGTGCCCCTCGGTGCCGCCGGCAAGCTCGTCAATCTCCTCCATCGGCAGGAAGGTGTAGAGGGCGAGGAAGCGCCGGACGTCGGAATCCGGGACGTTCCGCCAATACTGGAAAAACTCGTACGGCGGGAAGAGAACCGGATCGAGGAATACCGCGCCTTCCTCGGTCTTGCCCATCTTCTTTCCGTCGGCCCGGGTGACCAAGGGAAAGGTCAGTCCGTACACGTTGTCGTCCCCGGTAGTCCGGCGTATCAGGTCCGCCCCGGCGACGATATTGCCCCATTGGTCGTCCCCCCCTACCTGGAGGCTGCAGCCGTGTCGGTCGTGGAGCACCAAAAAGTCGTAGGACTGGAGCAACTGATAGTTGAACTCGATAAAGGAGAGGCCCGTCTCCAATCGCCGCTTGTAGGTTTCGAAGGAGAGCATCCGGTTTACCGAAAAGTGGCGCCCGATATCCCGCAGAAAAGCGATGTAGTTGAGCGAGTCGAGCCATTCGGCGTTGTTCAGAAAGGTAAGGTCCACGTCGAGGCTTCTGCAGAGATCCTCGATCTGCTTTTGGATCGCGGCGGCGTTCCCGGCGATGGTCTCTTCGGTCTGCATCTTGCGCATCTCGGTCTTCCCCGAGGGGTCGCCGATTTTCGCGGTGCCGCCACCGATCAGGATAATCGGCTTGTGCCCTGCCCGGGCAAAATGGATCATCGCCATGATCGGGACCAGATGGCCGGCGTGGAGGCTCGGGCCCGTCGGATCTACGCCGACGTAGGCCGTGGTCGGCTTCTTCTCCAACTGGGCTCCGAGGGCTTCGAAATCGGTACACTGCTGGAAAAAACCCCGGGTCCGGAGCTCCTGAAGAATCATATCGTCCGGGCCTCAGGTTCGCCGATAGTTGTCGACGGCGGTGCGGACCGTCGAAACGAGCTCGTCGACGGGAACCCGGGTCTGTTCCATCGAGTCGCGGTGGCGGACCGTCACCGTGCCCTTCTCCATCGTCTCGTAGTCGATGGTAACGCAGAAGGGCGTGCCGACTTCGTCCTGCCGACGGTAGCGCCGCCCTATGGCGCCGCTCTGGTCGTAGAAGGTCATAAAGTGAGCCTTCAACGATTTCTGAATTTCCTGCGCCTTCTCCGCGAGGCCGTCCTTCTTCACTAAGGGAAAGACCGCGACGGTTACGGGAGCGACCAGCGGATGCAGATGCAGCACCGTCCGGACATCGTTCTCCCCGATCTCCTGCTCCTCGTAGGCGTCCGCGAGGACCATCAACACGCTCCGGGTAAGCCCCGCGGAGGTTTCGATAATGTAGGGGGCGTAGCGCTCCCGGCTCTGGTCGTCGAGGTATTCCAGGTCCTTTCCGGAGTATTCCATGTGGCGCTTTAAGTCGAAGTCGGTCCGGTTATGAGCTCCTTCCACCCGAAGGGAAACTCGTATTCGATGTCGAAGGCCGCCTTGGCGTAGTGCGCGAGCTCGTCGGGGCCGTGTTCCCGCCACCGGAGCTTCTCCGGCCGGACGCCCATTCGCTTGTAGTAGTCCATCCGCGCCTCCCTCCAGAAATCGAACCATTTCTGGTCTTCCGAGGGGTGGACGAAGTACTGCATCTCCATCTGCTCGAACTCGCAGGTCCTAAAGATAAAGTTCTTGGTAACGATCTCGTTGCGGAAGGCCTTTCCGACCTGGGCGATCCCGAAGGGAACGCGGACCCGGGCGGTCTGGAGGACGTTTTTGTAGTTGACGTAGATGCCCTGGGCGGTCTCCGGCCGGAGGTAGACGACGGACCCCGAATCGACCACGGGCCCGAGGTGGGTCTTGAACATAAGATTGAACTGCTTCGGCTCCGAGAGCGGGTTGCCGTTCGGGCTCGTCATGGTCCGTTGCTGTTCTTCGGTCAGAAGGTCGAGGCGGTAGCGCTCGTTGGTAACGGTGTCTTCGACCATGACGTCGGAGAAGCTCTCGACGTGGCCCGAGGCTTCCCAGACCCGGGGATGCATCATAATGGCCGCATCGAGCCCGACAATGTTGTCGTGGAGCTGGGTCATCTCCTTCCACCAGAAGGCTTCGATGTTGTTCTTGAGCTCGACGCCCATGGGACCGTAGTCCCATGCGGAAGAGAGCCCGCCGTAGATATCGGAGCTCTGGAAGACGAATCCTCGCCGCTTACAGAGGGAGACGATGCTCTCCATGGTCTTTGTATCGTTGGTAACCTGTTCAGCCATCTAATTCCTCGTTTTTAAGAATGGTAAGGGCTGCGTCGACCCGCCGGAGGGCGGCCTCGCTTCCCAAGAGCGCTATCGAGCCGAAAAGCGGCGGTGAGACCTTGGAACCGGTAACAGCCACCCGGAGGGGCGTCAAGAGCCGGCCGATCTTGGCGTCGATTTCCTCGGCCTTCCGGCGGAAGAGCTCCTCGTTCTCTTCCTGGCTCCGGGAGTCGAAGTCGACCAGGAGCTCCCGGCAGATCGTAAGATACGCGTAGGCTTCGGTCAGGGTCATCTTCTTGCCGAGAAACTCTTCCGGCGGCGCCGTCGCGGGCTCGGTCAGAATGAAGCGAAGGAGATCCGGTGCATCCGAGAGCAGCTTCAGCCGCTCGTGGATCAAAGGGAGTGCTCCCAGAATTGTGTTTTTTTCCGCCTCCGTCGGCGGATCCGAAATCAACTCCGCCTTAACAAGGAAGGGAAGTATCCGCCGGTAGAGCTCTTCCGGGGAAAGCTCCCGGATGTAGTTGCCGTTAAACCATTCGAGCTTTTTGTAGTCGAAGACCGCGGGGGCCTTGTTGATCTTTTCTAGAGAGAAGAGCCCCTCGAGCTCGGACTTGGTGAAGAACTCTCTCTTGTCGTCGTAGGACCATCCGAGGAGGGTGACGTAGTTCAGAACCGCCTCGGGAAGGTAGCCGGCTTTTCGAAACTCCAGGGCCTGGGTTGCGCCGTGTCGCTTCGAGAGCTTCTGCCCGTCCTTCCCGAGGACCATCGGGAGGTGACAGTAATGCGGCGGCTCCCAGCCAAAGGCGCGGTAGAGTTGCACGTGGAGGGCCGCCGAAGGAACCCACTCCTGGGCCCGGAGGATGTGGCTTATCTCCATCGAATGGTCGTCGATAACGTTGGCAAGATGATAGGTCGGAAAGCCGTCGGACTTCAGAAGCACCGGATCCGGCGGGATGTCGGTGTTCTTGCGCTTAATCCGGCCGAGGACCAGATCCTGCGTCTCGGTCGTGCCTTCGAGGGGCACCTTGAAGCGCACAACCCCCGGGACACCGTCGGCTTTTCTTCGCTCGTTTTCCTCGGCGCTCCGTTCGCGACCCCGGCGGTCGTACCCCGGCCCCTTCCCTCCCTGGGCGGCCCGCATTGCTTCGAGCTCTTCGGCGGTATCGTAGGCCCAGTACGCTTTTCCGGAGGCGACGAGCCGGTCGGCGTGCTTCCGGTAGAGCTCCACCCGCTCGGACTGGACGTAGGGACCGTAGTCGCCGCCGACATCCGGCCCCTCGTCCCAGGAGATCCCGAGCCAGGCAAAGGTCTCGTAGATGTCCTCGAGGGCCCGGGGATCGAAACGCTCCCGGTCCGTATCCTCGATACGGAGGACAAAGGCGCCGCCGGCGCTGCGAGCAAAAAAGTAGTTAAAGAGGGCCGTCCTGACCCCTCCAATGTGTTGGAGACCTGTCGGGGACGGCGCGTATCGTACTCGTACCTTCATATTTCCTTGTGCTCGCGCATTGTACCGATGCCCCGAGGCCGCGGTCAAGGCGAGCTCGTTCCCGGGGCTGCGCCCTACTGTCGATACCAGGAGAGAAAGTCCGCGATCCCTTCGATCGCCGCCGACAAGGTCTTGGTGTCCGGAAGAAAGACGATCCGGAAGTGGTGCTGATCGGCGGCGTGGAAGCCACTTCCCTGCACCACCAGGACCTTCTTTTCGCTCAGTAAATCGAAGACGAAGCGGGCGTCGTCGGTAATCCCGAAGCGCCCCGGATCGAGCTTCGGGAAGAGATAGAGCGCCCCCTTCGGAAGGGTACAGCTTACCCCGGGAATCTCGTTGAGCATCCGGTGGGCGAGATTGCGCTGCTCGAAGAGGCGTCCCCCGGGGAGGACCAGCTCCTTGACGCTTTGATAACCGCCCAATGCCGCCTGTATGGCGAACTGAGCCGGTACGTTCGAGCAGAGGCGCATATTGGCCAAGAGATCGAGGCCGTCCCGGTAGTCGCTTCCGAGCATCTTCCGCCCGGAAATGACCATCCATCCGGCCCGGAAACCGGCGGCACGGTACGCCTTCGAGAGCCCGTTAAACGTTACACAGAACAAGTCGTCGCAGATGGTCGCCAGGCTTACGTGCTCGGCTTCGTCGTAGGTTATCTTCTCGTAGATCTCGTCCCCGAAAACGATAAGGCCGTGCTCGTACGCCGTCTTGTGAATCTCTTCGAGAATCTCGAGGGGATAGACGCTTCCCGTGGGGTTGTTCGGGTTGATCACGACGATACCCTTGGTCCGGCCGGTAATCTTGCCCCGGATGTCTTCCATATCCGGAACCCAGTCGGAAGCCTCGTCGCAGAGGTAGTGGATGGCCTTTCCCCCGGAGAGGGTAACCGCCGCGGTCCACAACGGGTAATCCGGGGAAGGAACGAGAATCTCGTCCCCGGCGTTCAGAAGGCCCTGCATCGCCATGACGATAAGCTCGCTTACCCCGTTGCCGATGTAAATATCGTCGATCTCGACCCCGAGGACCCCTTTCTGCTGGTAGTCCTGCATGACGGCTTTTCGGGCGCTAAAGAGCCCCTTGCTGTCGCTGTACCCCTGGGCGTTCCGGAGGTTCACGATAACGTCGTGGAAGAGCTCGTCCGGGGCGTCGAAGCCGAAGGGCGCGGGGTTCCCGATGTTCAGTTTGAGGACCTTGAAGCCCTCCTCCTCGAGGCGCTGGGCTTCGGAAAGAACCGGGCCTCGGATGTCGTAGAGAACTTCGTCCAATTTGTGAGACTTGATGTAGGTTCCGGGTTTAATCGTGTCCGCCACTTTTTTGTCCTTGTTACCGAGAGTCTCGGAATATCAGAGTGCCGCGCCGGGGGAGCCGCCGGGACTCTTCGTTTCGAATGCCCAGGCGGTGGCGTCGTCGATTAGTTTCGAGAGGACCACGATTTGGATATTGCTCCGCTGTCGCTCGACTTCCTTCCGCCAGGCGGCGAGGGTATAGCTGCCGGTAACGGCTCGAACCGTCTCGACGACGACGTTTCGGACATCCTGATCCTCGGACGCGTAGGCGTCGAGGAGGTAGGCAGTCAGAAGACGCAGGATAGGGTCTTTCGCTTCGTCGGCAAGACCCAATAGCTCGTTCCGAGCCGCCTCCGTCTTCTTTCCAAGCATCAAGGCAAAGGCGTAGCTCCACCGAACCCAGAGCGGGCCCTTCGTCTGTTTCTTGTCCTTCAGCTCCCCGTAGTAGAGCTCCATGTCGATCGGGTCGTTCCTAAGCAGGTGAGGAACGCCGAGAGCGAGGGAAAACCGGGGAATAATCTGCGGTTTCTCGGCCCGGAGGAATTCCTCCAGCCTCGAAATATCGTCTGTCCTCGAGGAGACGATGTACGCGTTTATCAGAATCCGGATCCGCTGTCGATTGAAGCGTCGCTCTTGGTAGATCCGCTCTTCTAAATGGTCGATCAGACTCGACCATTCCTCCCGCTCGAGGTAGCCGAAGAGCTTCCAATTGGAGAGAAAATACGCATTGAGTCCCCCGAGCACGGCAACAAAGGCGGCTCCGAGTATCCAGTTACTCGACCAGAAGAGACGACTGTACTCCCATCCGAGAAATATCGCCGGCATAAAAAAAATGAAGAGGAAAGAGGCGACAATGACGATATTGAAGATGATGAAGATAATCTTAAACTTCATAATGAAGTGCTCTATAATAGCGCTAGCATAAGTAAAACGATATAGGGGGTCAACGGGAGCGGGATGAACCGCTTAGCATTGCAAAACGCCACCAGTGGGAAATACTTTACTCAGCCCGTCTTCCTCGACGAGAAGTACATCCTTCTCTCTCCGGAGACTCCTCTGACCGACGAGCTGCGCAATAGACTCGTCAAGTGGGGTTACTCCTCCCTTCTCTGCGAAGGAAATCCGGTGGACGAATCGCCGACGGCCCCGATTACCGACGCCGCGGAGGATGCACCCCTCATCGATCTCGAGCAGGGGGTAAAGGAACGCGAGCTCCTCAAGGAAGCCCAGAGCACCTACGCCCAGATGCTCAACTTTACCGAGAAGACCTTTACGAACTTCGTCACGAAAAACGAGCTTTCCCAGCGGACCGTGTCCGAACGGATCAAAGAGCTCGTCGAGATGGTCAAATCACACCGAAAGTACCTCTTGCGATTCAGCGCCTTGCGAAATCTCGACAAGAACTACATCGTCGAGCATTCCGTACGGACCACCATTTTGAGCACGGCCATCGGTGCTACCTTGAGAATTCCGGCCCACAAGCTTATCGAGCTCGGTACGGCGGCCATCTTGCACGAAATCGGCATGATCCGCCTCCCCCCTCAGGTCTACATGTCCTCCAAGGAGCTTACGCCCCAGGAGCGAAAGGCCATTCTGGCCCACACCGTGTTGGGGTTTAAGATTCTTAAGCAGTACTCCTTTCCCTTGAGCGTCTGCCTCGCGGTTCTCGAATGCCGGGAGAACCTCGACGGTACGGGGTACCCCCGGGGCCTTACGGCCGAGCGGATCTCGCAGTACGCCAAGATAATCTCGGTCGCCGGCTCCTACGTCGCCCAGACGGCCGACCGGCCCTTCCGGCCGGCTGGGGATCCCCACCAGGCGATTCTCGAGCTCATACAGGGCCGCGGCACCAAGTACGACGAGCACGTCTTGAGAGCGCTTATAGCGAACCTGTCGATCTTCCCCTTGGGAACCTATGTCGAGCTTACCAACGGCTATCGGGGAATGGTCGTCGAGAGCAACAATGACAACCCCCGGGCTCCGATCGTTCGCCTGATCGCGTCCGCCGAAGGGCACCGTTACGCCGACCAGCCGAGCGTCAGAACCGTGGAAGAGCAGTACAAGATAGTCCGAACCCTTACCCCGGAGGAGAGCCAGGAGCTCCTCGACCCCAGATCATGACTTCGAACATCACCTTTCATCTTGGAACGGCGGGGCCCTTTACGTCCCCTGCGGGTATTCGCGTCTCAGAGGCCATGAGGGCCGCGGGAACCGATCCGGCGGACATTAGCTTAATGGCTATGCGGGTCAACAACGAGATTACCAGCCTCTCCTACCCATTGGAGATAAACGCCCGACTCGAGCCGGTCACGATCGACTCGACCGAGGGGCGCCGGGTCTATCGCCGGAGCCTCTGCTTCTTGCTGACGATGGCCTTCCACGAGATCGCGCCTCAGATCCGCCTTGTGATCGGCCACAGCCTCGGTGACAGCTACTACTACACCCTCGGAGAGGGGCAGACCGTTGACGCGGCGACGCCGGCGCAAGTCGAGAAGAGAATGCGGAGCCTGGTCGAAGAGGACCTGGAGATAACCCGGTGCTACGTAGCCTACGCAGACGCCATCCGTTACTTCGAAGACCGTGGCATGATGGATACCGCACTCCTGGTAAAACACAAGAATGCGTCGAAAGTCGCGGTCTACACCTGCGGCGGAATCATGGACCTTGCCCATGGCCCCTTGGCGCCGAGGACCGGTGTCCTCAAGACCTTCGCCCTCGAGATCTACGAGGGGGGCTTTATCCTCCGGTTTCCCGGTGGAGAGGGTGATCCGAGAGAGCTCGGGACCTTCCGGGGAAGCCCCCTCCTCTTCTCGGTGTATCAAGAGCACAAGGAGTGGGGCCGTATTCTCGACGTCGGTTCCGCCGGACGCTTAAACGACCGCGTGGTCTCAGGAGGCATCCGTGAGTTCATCCGGGTAGCCGAAGCGCTTCAGAACAAACGGGTCGCCGAAATCGGCGACAAAATTATGGCCGAGAGCCAGGTTCGGGTGGTCTTGATCGCCGGCCCCTCGTCGTCGGGAAAGACGACCTTCGCGAAGAAACTCGAAATCCAGCTCCGGGCCGCAGGCCGAGTCCCGGTCGGCATTTCTCTCGACAATTACTTCGTTCCCCGGGAGCAGACGCCCCGGGACGAAGAGGGAAACTACGATTTCGAGAGCCTCGAGGCGATCGACGTTGCCCTCTTGAACGAGCAGCTCCTGAAGCTTTTTGAAGGGAAGGAGGTTCGACTGCCGGTCTTCGACTTCAAGACCGGCAGCCGGGTTACAAGTGATACCCCGATTCGTATACCGGATAACGGGATCTTGATTCTCGAGGGAATCCACGGGCTAAACGATCGACTGACTCCCCGGATAAACGCGGGGAACAAGTTCAAGGTCTACGTTTCGGCGTTAACCCAGCTGAACCTCGACGACCACAACCGGATCCCGACCACGGATAACCGGCTTATCCGCCGAATGGTCCGGGACTACCAGTTCCGGGGCCACAGCGCCTTAGATACGCTGCACATGTGGCCCTCGGTTCGCCGGGGAGAAAACCGCAACATCTTCCCGTACCAGGATTCCGCCGACCTAGCCTTCAATTCGGCCCTCGATTACGAGCTGGCGGTCTTGAGAAACTACGCCTGGCCGCTTCTGTCCATGGTAAAGCCGCACCACGACGTCTACCACGAGGCAATCCGCCTGATGGGATTCCTCGATAATTTTGTCGGCATCCCGGAGCGCAACGTTCCCGACGACTCGATCCTCCGGGAGTTTATCGGGCAGAGCGGGTTCAACTACTAAGGCGACTAATCGGCGACGACCACGAAGGCGCCGAACATGCCCCTGGCCCGGTGGTTCCCGACACTGCAGTAGAATTCGAACTCACCGGCTCGATCGGCGACGAACTCGATCGTCTCCGAGTTTCCTGCGGTTATCTGGTTCGTGGCGGCATCGAACTCGTCGATGACCCAGTCGTGAAACCCGCCGGTATTTCGGAAGGTAAGGCGAATCCGGTCCCCCTGGTTCACCCGAATCTCGTTCGGAACGAAGCTAAGGCCGTCGTTCTCTACGACAATCTCTTTGACGGCGGCGTTCGAATCGGTAACATCGATTACCTCTTGGGAAAACCCGGGGACCACCGCAAAGAGAACCAACAGAGAAAGAGAGATCCAAAACGATCGAGCGTTATTCGTATTCATAATTCAGTATATACGTATTAATGACTTGAAACGTCAACAATTATCTGCACCCGCCCCTATGTGGCCATAAGCAAGAACATCGCCCCGGAACCGACAATCGCCGCAACAAGGTACTGGGGCCCCATCAGAGCGGGAACGAAGTAGATCGTAGCCCCGGCGGCTATCTGGGCGAGTCCGCCGGCCGTAAAGAGCTTGGGGGTCCACCATCGTGCGTTTATCAGAAACGCCACTCCCATAAGAACAAGCCAAAACGCACCGAGGTAGGCGGGAAGAGTCCGGAGCCACTGCCAGGCGAAGGCGCCGAAGGAGGCCACCATGCCGACGGTAACGGTGATAACCCATAGCAGGAGGATGTTCCTCATCTTCTTCGCCTTCAGTGGCATGTAGAGAAACATCGGTATCAGCCCGATTATCGTCAGAACAAGCCAGACCCAATTGACCCGGGGGTCGGGCCAGTAGTGCGTCGCGAGCCAGCCGATTAACTCGACGAGGCCCCAGGTAAAGAAAACTCTTCTCGGTTTGGTCCAGTAACGTGCCATGCCCGAAATATAGCGCATTCTTAATTGGTTTTGTAATCCATTAAGAAGCGGGGGGCCAGGATTTCCAACTCCCCCGCCGGGTTTCCTCGGCCAAGAGAACGATTAAGTGACCGGCAAACTCCTCTCGAGGAATGTAGCGGGCGCCGAAGGAAGCGAGGAGCGGAGTTTCCATCTGACAGTCGATCAACCGAATGCCCTGGGCCTCGAGGCCCCGAACCAGGGCCACGAATGCCGCCTTCGAGGCGTTGGTCTCCCGGTGGAACATGCTCTCTCCGTAGAAGACGCCCCCGAGGCAGACGCCGTAGAGCCCGCCGGCCAATTCGCCGTCCCGCCACGCCTCCACCGAATGGGCATACCCCAACTCGTGGAGCCGGGTGTAGGCACGGAACATCTCCTCCGTAATCCAGGTGCCCATCTCCTTCGGCCGGGATACCGTGGCACAGGACCGAATAACCGCGTCGAAGGCGGTGTCGAAGGTTATCTCAAAGGGTTCCTTTTTGAGGCTTCGGGTAAGGCGCCGCGGAACAGACAGCTCGTCCACGAAGAGGACGTACCGGGGGTCCGGGCTCCACCAGAGGATCGGCTCCTCGTCTTCCGAGAACCAGGGAAAGATCCCCTGGCGGTACGCCGAGAGCAGCATCCCGGGGGAGAGATTCCCACCGACGGCTACGATTCCCTCGGGGGTAGCCTCTTCCAAGGGCGGAAACCGGACACCCCGGTTCTCGTCGAGGTAGGGGAAGGACACGGCTTACCCTTCGGGCGTCGGCACCTCGGTCCGGATGACCACCTCTCCGTCTTCGATATCCGCGACGGCGGTCCCGCCGGCTGCGAGATCGCCGAAGAGCACGGCGTCGACGAAGTAGCGCTTGAGCTTCTCCTCCACCAGTCGCCCGATGTTTCGCGCCCCGAACTCGTCGGAATAGCCCTTTTCCGCGAGCCAGGTTATACATTCGTCGGTCGCCTCGAGGGTTACGTTCTTTTCGGAGAGCTGCTCGTTGAAGGCGGCAATCTCTTTGCGAACGATGTTTCGGATGACCTCTTCCGGGAGACGCTGAAACTGCACGACCTTGTCGAGGCGGTTTCGAAACTCCGGTGAAAAGATCTTTTCCACCGCGTCGTTTACCGCCTCGCTGGTAATCTGTCGCTCGCCGAAGCCGATTAGCGGTCGGCCGAGCTCCCGGGCACCGGCGTTGGAGGTCATGATAAGAATGACGTTCCGGAAATCGGCCTTCTTACCGGTGTTATCGGTAATGGTCGCGTAGTCCATCACCTGAAGCAAGATGTTAAAGATATCCGGATGCGCCTTCTCGATCTCGTCGAGAAGGAGGACGGCGTGAGGCTCTTTCCGGATCGCCTCGGAGAGCTGCCCCCCCTCCTCGTACCCGACGTAGCCGGGGGGCGAACCGATAAGCCTGCTGACGGTGTGCTTCTCCTGGTACTCGCTCATGTCGAAGCGATGCAGCGAGATGCCCAGGGTGTCGGAGAGCTGCCGAGCGAGCTCGGTCTTGCCGACTCCGGTGGGGCCGACGAAGAGAAACGAGGCCACCGGCTTGTCCGGGTGACGAAAACCCGCCCGGGAGCGCTTTACCGCGTCCACGACCGATTCGACGGCCGGATCCTGCCCGTAGACGACGGACTTTAGGTCTGCCTCGAGGCCCTTCAGGCGGTCCTTCTCGGAAACAGAAACGCTCTTCTCCGGAATCTTGGCCATTTTCGAGACGACGCGCTCGACCTGCTGCTCGGTAATGACCACCGGCTCGCCTTGCGCCTCGGAGGCCTCGAGCTTCATCCGGGTAAAGGCGCCGCATTCGTCGATAACGTCGATGGCCTTGTCCGGAAGATGGCGGTCGTTTATGTACTGCGCCGAGAGATGCACCGCCGACTTGAGGGCTTCGTCGGTGTACCGGACGTTGTGGTACTCCTCGTACTTGCTCCGGAGACCTTTGAGAATCTCGACGGTTTCGTCTTCGGTCGGCTCGAGGACCTCGATCTTTTGAAATCGCCGGGAGAGGGCCCGGTCCTTTTCGAAAAAGCGACGGTACTCTTCGAAGGTCGTGGAGCCTATGCAACGGATCCGTCCACTCGCCAGCGCGGGCTTCAGCATATTCGAGGCGTCCATGGAGCCACCGGAAACCGCCCCGGCCCCAACGAGGGTATGAATTTCGTCGATAAAGAGAATAACGTCGGTGCGCTTTTCCAGCGCCTTCATCACCTGCTTCATCCGTTCTTCGAAGTCGCCCCGATAGCGGGTCCCGGCTATCATCCCCCCCATGTCGAGGGCGAGGACCGTGTAGTCCCGCAGGGCCGGAGGTACGGTGCCGTCGGCAATCCGCTGGGCGAGACCTTCGGTAATGGCGGTCTTCCCGACACCGGGGTCTCCGAGATGGATCGGGTTGTTCTTGAGACGGCGGCAGAGGACCTGCATGGTCCGCTCGAGAATATCTTCCCGGCCGATCAACGGCTCGAGGCGTCCTTCCCGAGCAGACTTCGTCAGATCGGTGGTAAATTGGCTCAAGGGATCCCGCCGACGGCGTTTCCCCCCCGCCTTCTCCTCGGCTTCCTCCTCCTCGGCGACGCCCTCGGCGGCTTCTTCGAAGGCGTCCTCCCCGACCTCGTCTTCAGTTGCCCCGTTCTCGTCTTGCGCCTCCACTTTGGACAGACCGTGGGAGATTACGTGCAGAAGATCGATCCGGGTAATGCCGGCTTTTCTGAGGTAGTAAGCGCCGAAAGAGTCTTCCTCGTCGAAGATGGAGACGAGGATGTCGCCGATATCGACTTCTTCCTTCGAGGCGCTCTCGGTGTGAAACACCGCCCGCTCGACGACGCTCTGGAAACCGAGAGACTGGAACGGATCCGTATCCTCGACGACGGGAACCTTCTCCGTCAGGTGGCCGTCGACCTCGGTGCGGATCTCGTCGGGCTCGGCGCCACATTCGGCGAGAACGTCCCGGGGATATTCAAAATGGAGCGCGGCGTAGAGGACGTGCTCCGGTGTCAGGTATTCGTGTTTCCTCTGTTTAGCCTCCTGAAAGGCGGCGTTGAGGATTACCTGCAATTCGCGGTTTATTCGCATGGCTTATGCTTTCTCCATGGTGCACTTGAGCGGAAAATCGCGCCCGCGGGCGAGCTCGTGCACTTGTTGGACCTTGGTTGCTGCAATATCGTGGGTGTAGACCCCTACGGAGCCCTTACCCGACTTGTGAACCTGCATCATTATCTGCGTTGCGTCCATTACCGGTTTCTTGAAGACCTTCATGATGACCTCGACGACAAACTCCATCGTCGTGTAGTCGTCGTTGTGAAGCAAGACCCGGTACATCTCCGGTTCCTTTATCTTTTCTTTGGATTTCTCTTTTGTCTGTTCGATGCTCCCGGGGATCACGCCCCAAAGATACGATAGCCCCTAAAGGGGGTCAAACCCGAATCATCCTCCGCTGTTACTCTTCGGCGGGAATCGGAGGCGTCCGCCGCCGGGCGAAGGGGCGGAAGCGTTGCACATACGCGCAGCTTTCCGGCATATAGGAATCGAAGAGGGCGTGAAAGATGGTGACCTTCCGGCAATCCTTACAGACCGAGAAGCGCTTATCGTAGACCGTACAGAGGCCATTGGAAATCTTGAGGTAGGGACAGGGCTTTTTCCAGAGGATAGCGACCCGTCCCCGAAGCGTTCGCTTTCGGTCGTAGCAGCACAGACCGCACCGATTGCAGATATCGTCCCACTCGGCGCGTCGGCGCGCTCGGCGGTCCCTGAACCCCATTGTTAGAACTCCAGGGGTGGATAGTAGCCCAACTCTCCTCGACCGCTCTTTCGGAACAGGTAGGTTTCGACGACCAGGGGAAGATAGGCCCGGCCGAAATCGGTTTGGCTCGTGGACTCGTAGCGCAAGAGGTAGCGCCCTCCGGAAACCCGCCGGGCGGCGTCGAGGACCGGCCGAACCCCCTCCTCCTGATAGACATACGCCGCCGACCCGCCGGTCTCCCGAACAAGATAGTCGAGCTCGAGGCTCGAGGCGGAGGGCGCCAGGTAGACGACGCTAAAGGAGATCTTGTTGTTCTTGAGTAGCTCGGCGGTTTCCGGAAGGCCGTACCGGTCGAATGCATGGTCCGGGAGGGATCCCGAGGAGTAGAAGACGATGGCCCTCCGCTCTGGGTGCGTTAGAAGCCCCATGGCGGCGTCCCGCAGCCCCAGGTCGAAATACCACTCCGTCGTCGCGAGGCCGGAGTGCCGGGAGTAGAGGGACCGACTCGATTCCGCCCCGGTGAAGGCCACCGGCGAATCGGCGGCAAGAATAGTGTTTCGCCGGTCGTCGCTTTCCATGGCGCCAAAGCTGCCTTCGAGGGCTTCCTGGAGCTCCGGATGCCGGGAAACCACGTTCGGGGAGTCTTCGATCAAGAGGGAGAAGCTGGTCTGGCTCTCTTGGTCCGGAGCACCGACGAGCTGGAGGCTCTCGAGGCGCCGGCCATTCTCCATCCCGAGAAAATTACTGCTTCGCAAGCCCACGATTGGGTTTCCGAGGCGGTCCGCCACCGACAACTCGACGAAGACCCGGGGAAAGTCGTCGGCGATTACCCGATCGATGTGGACGAAGAGGCCGCCGAAAAGGGTGCTCGACTCCGAGAGAAAGTAGACCTGATCCTCCTCGAAATCCGATACCAGGATGTTTCCATTCTGGTCTAGGGCGACACCGGTTAGACGCCCCCCGAGAGCGCTCTCGCTCGACACCGGTTCGAGAAGCTCGTTATCGACGTCGAGAAGGACAACCCGGTTTCCGTCGGCCACGAGAAGCCGCCGGGAGTCGTAGACCGAGAGCATTTCCGGCCGCTCGAGGCCGATATCCGAAATCTCGCGGATAAAGTTGCCGCTCCCGTCGAACTCCGCGACGCTTCGACGCCGGGCGTCCGCCACAAAGACGCTCCCACGGAACGCCACGATCCCCGTCGGCGCGGAGAAACCGGCGAACCCGGGGGTTCTCCTCCCGAAGGAGAGAAGGAACTCCCCTTGCGAGGAGAACTTAGACACCCGGCGATTACCCCAGTCGGTTACGTAGATAAAGCCTCCGTCGTCGACCGCGAGATACTGAGGGCCTAAGAGTTCCCCGGCCCCGGTACCCCGACTTCCCATCTCGGTTATTCGCCGTCCCCCGGGGGAGAGGCGCACCAAACGGTCGGCCCCGAACTCGCTGACCACGAGGTCCCCGGAAGGCAGAGGCATGATATCGTACGGCTGGGAGAAACCGAGGACACCGCCGGAAAGCTGCCGGGTCGAAACCCCGTTCACGTCGAGAATAAGAACCTCGTGGGTTGCGAAGGAGGTAAGGTAGAAGGAGCCGTCGGGCCGGGGCCGGAGGGAGGTCGGCCGGGAAAAGACGCGTACGTTCCCCGGCGTTCCGGAGAGCTCCCCGGCAACCACGTAGCGGCGATCCCGCTCCCCGGCCAAGTCGACGTTCCGCCGCTCTTCGACGACCTGCCGGAGAAAGCGAAGATACGCCGTGTCGGCGCCGAGGCGGCCGGCATACTCCCACTGGGACACCGCGGCGTCCTCGAATCCGGAGCGGTAGTAGGCGTGGCCGAGCCATACTCTCGTCCGGGGATCTTGAGGCTGGTGGGAGAGGGATTCGGTAAAGGCGAGAATGGCTTGGGAGAGCCGTCCCTGGTGATACGCCCGGACCCCCCGTTGAAACTCCTCCTCTCCCCGGACGGCGGCCATATCGATGTTCTGCCCGACCGCAAGGGGCACGGTCAGGAGAAACAGCAGCGCTATCCTTCCCCAGGTGCCCTTCACTTGGCTGCCTCGACGGTTGTCTTCAGGTGCCCCGCGATAACCTCGTTTCCCGGGTCTTGGTCCTTTGCCCGGCGGAGATAGCTTCGTGCTTCCGACAGGCGACCGAGCTTAAAATAGGTCCATCCGAGGGAGTCCAGACAGGCAGCGTTACCGGGCCGCAGGCTTACCGCCCGCTTGCAGCAGTCGAGCGCCTTTTCCAGGGAGACTTCCTCGTCCGCGAGAACGTAACCGAGGGAATTCAGGGCCGTCGCGTTTTCTCCGTCCAACTCCAGGGCCCGCTCGAGGGCCTTGATGCCCGCTTCGCTCTTGCCTTGGGCGTAGAGGACGTGTCCTAAAGCGGAGTAGACCTTGGTGGACTCGAAACCGTCGGCAAGAAGGCGCCGGAACTCGAACTCCGCGAGACGGGGACGGCGGGTCACCGTATAGATGTAGCCGAGGATCATTCGGCTCTGGAACTGAAAGGGAAAATCGATGTCCCCGGTAGCGACCTGCTCGAGATAGAGGAGAGCCTCGTCGAACTTGCCGAGGTGCGTGTAGGAGAGACCGAGATAGTAGGAGACTAAAGACCGCTCTTCGGGCTCGACCTCGGCATCCAAGAGGGCCTGAATGGCCTGACGGAACCGTTTGGCTTTTAGAAGCGCGACCGCCTTTTCCATCACATCCTCACACTCGGGAGACGACGAACTGAGCCGCTTTGTACGTCTCGTCCTCCTCTGTTATCGTCGGATGAATCGATATCGGGCTTATCGAAATCGATCCCCTAGATATCGCGTACCAATCGGTTCCGGGAGCCAACTCGGTGTCCACCGGCGCTCCCCGGAGAAAATAGTAAACCTCCCCGTGGGGAGACGCAAATTCCTCCAGTCGGTCGTAGTACACCCGATGGCTGGGCCGTGTCACCTCGACGACCCGAGGAGCCTCCGGCCGGTTCGGCGCGTTTATGTTCAAGAAATGGTCCCCTTGCCAAAGCTCGACCATCGTCTCCAAATTTTCGGTTACGAAGTCGGCGGCGGGACCGAAGTGCATCGGTTCGGTGAAGGTGTCGAGGGAGACGGCAAACGAGGGCTTTCCCATGATAGAACCCTGCCGGGCGGCGGCGACGGTTCCCGAATAGATGATGTCGGTTCCGAGGTTGGGACCGATGTTTATTCCGGAGACCACCGCGTCCGGCTCTTGCGGCATGACTCCCAGCATCCCCACGATAACGCAGTCCGCCGGCGAGCCGGAGGCCGTAAACCTCTGAGGGGCTACCTCCCGGAGGACTACCGGGTTCTTGACCGAGATGTAGTGGGACATCGCGCTGCGTTCTGAATCCGGAGCGACAACCCAGACTTCGTGGTGCCGGGAAAGCGCCTCGGCAATGGCGTAAAGCCCGGGACTGTCTATCCCGTCGTCGTTGGTAACTAGTATGCGCATCGTCCCCTCCCTAGCGACGTGCCCCCATTCTACCCCTTCCTTCCCGGCTATTCAACAAAGACGAAGACACCGGTATGCTGACACCGTGCTGAGAATTCCCCTGCTATTGGCCGCTTTCGCGGGTCTCCTGACGGCCGCAGCCATGCCCAACGAACTCTTTTTCCAAGGAAACCTCTTTTTGGGGCTCGTATGCCTGGTGCCCTACTTTCTCGCCCTCCGGCGCTCCCCCGGAAGCTGGCGTCAGGACGCGACGATCGGCGCGGCCTACGGCGTCGTTTCCGGTTTTGCCACGAACTACTGGCTGATGTTCTTCGGCGAGTTCAGCGTCTGGACCATCGGTGGGGTAACCCTCGGTTTCGGCATCTACCACGCCGTTCTCGCACCCATCTTGGGCACCCATCGGAGGCTACCGCCCTGGGCACGGCCGGTCGCCCTGGCGCTCTTCTTCGCCGGATACGACTATCTTCGCTCCATCGGCTTCCTGGCTTACCCCTGGGGCCTCATGGGGTATCCGGCGGCGTCGATCGACGTCCTGGTTCAACACGTCGATATCACCGGAGTCTGGCTCTTAGGCTTCGTCGTGACCCTGGGAAACGCGGTCATCCTCGAGATCGTAGACCGCCGGCTCCCGCCGGCTCCGACAGTCGACCTCGGACATCGCCGGGCGATCGTCGCCGGGGGCGGCGTTTTTCTCGGGCTAAGCCTCCTTATCGTCGTCTACGGGCTCTTTGCCCTCCGGGAGGAGCGCCCGGTGGCGGCAACGGCGCGGATGATTCTGATTCAACAAAACAGCGACAGCTGGGCCCGGGGGAACGAGCTCCCGGCCTTGGCTCGAGCCCAGGAGTTGACCCGGGAGGCGGTCGAGACGAGCCGGGAAACTACTGCGGATTCCGGGGTTGAGAAGCGGGAGGTAGACCTTATCGTCTGGAGCGAGACGAGCCTCCGGCGCCTCTACACGGAGAACACCGGCTTCTACCGGGAGCACCCGGAGGAGGAGCCCTTTCTCCGGTTTCTCGGGGAGCTCCCGGCGCCGCTCTTAACCGGCGCCCCGGTGCTTCTCGATGCCGAAGAGCGCAGGGTTGGAAACGGCGCGATACTCCTTTCCCGAGACGGACGGATGCGGCAGTGGTACGCAAAGAACAAGCTGGTGCCCTTCGCGGAGAACATTCCCTTCTGGCACCTTGAGTTTGTTCGGAACTTCTTTCGGAAATTCGTCGGTCTCGGGGGAGTCTGGACCCCGGGGTCGGAGTACCGCCTCTTCGACCTGGACGGGGTCACCGGCGCCGAGGGGCGCACCCTGCGGTACGGAACCCCGATTTGCTTCGAGGACGCGTTTAGCTATGTCTGCCGGGATATGGTCCGGGCGGGGGCCGACCTCTTGGTCAACCTGACGAACAACTCCTGGTCGAGAACCGATTCGGCGCAGGTACAGCACTACGTCGCGGCGAAGTTTCGCTCCGTCGAGAACCGAATAACCCTCGTCCGCTCGACGAACTCGGGCCTAACGACGGTCGTCGACCCCTGGGGACGGAGGCGGGAGGAGCTCCCGATGTTCGAGGCGGGGTATCTTGTGGTGGATGTGCCTATCTATTCCCCGGAGAACCCGACGTTCTATACCCGATTCGGAGACTACGTGGGTCAGCTGTTTGTGGCGTTGTCCGGGGCGCTCTTAGCCCTTATTCTACTGCGGGAGCGCCGAAGGAGGCGCTGAGCCGAAAGAGCGGCTCAGTCCTTGATGTTGTACTTTCGCTTAAAGCGCTCTACCCGTCCGGCGGTATCGACGAGCTTCTGCTTGCCGGTAAAGAAGGGATGCGAGGCGCTCGAAATTTCCACGTCGAAGACCGGATACTCGTTTCCGTCCTCGTACTTGATGGTTTGCTTGGTGGCGACCGAGGATTGGCTCAAAAAAAGCGTCCCGGAAGCGGTATCGCGAAAGACGACCGGTCGGTATTCCGGATGAATCTCGTTTTTCATTGCTCTATTTCCTCCGTCTGTTTGTCCGTCTGTTCTATTCGGCGACCGAGGAGGTGTTCATCGATCGCAGGAAAGCCTCATTGTTTTTGCTCTTGCCCATCCTGTCAAGAAGTAACTCGATGATCTCGACGTCGTCCATAGGATTGATAACTTTTCGCAAAATCCACATCTTCTGGAGCTCTTCCTCGGTCAGCAAGAGGTCCTCCCGGCGGGTGCCGGACTTCTTGATGTTGATCGAGGGGTAGAGGCGCCGGTCCGAGAGGCGCCGGTCTAGGTTGATCTCCATATTGCCGGTTCCCTTGAACTCTTCGAAGATAACCTCGTCCATTCGGCTCCCGGTTTCGATCAGCGCCGTTGCCACAATGGTAAGGCTCCCTCCGTCCTCGATATTCCGTGCCGCCCCGAAGAAGCGCTTCGGCTTGTGGAGCGCGTTGGAGTCGACACCACCGGAGAGAATCTTTCCCGAGGTGGGGACCGTCTGGTTGTACGCCCGGGCGAGTCGGGTGATGGAGTCGAGAAGGATCACGACGTCCTTCTTGTGCTCCACCAGGCGCCGCGCCTTTTCGAGGACCATTTCGGTAACCTGGACGTGGCGGGTCGCCTGCTCGTCGAAGGTCGAGGCGACAACCTCGGCGTCGACATTCCGCTGCATGTCGGTAACCTCTTCCGGCCGCTCGTCGATCAAGAGAACGATCAGGTAGACCTCCGGATGGTTCGTCGTAATGGCGTTCGCGATCTTCTGCAGAAGCACCGTCTTACCGGTCCGGGGGGGGGAAACGATAAGCCCCCGTTGGCCCTTGCCGATCGGACAGAAGAGGTTGATCATCCTCGTTGCCGGCTCGCCGTTGGGCATCTCCATGTCGAGACGCTCGTCGGGATAGAGGGGCGTCAGGTTGTCGAAGGGAATCCGGGTCTGCGCCACCGAAGGATGATCGAAGTTGACCGTCTCGACCCGCAGCATGGCGAAGAAGCGCTCCCCCTCTTTCGGAGGGCGAATCTGGCCGTAGACGGTGTCGCCGGTCTTGAGGTTGAAGAGCCGAATCTGGCTCGGCGAGATGTAGATATCGTCGGGTCCCGAGAGATAGGAGTTCTGGGGGGACCGCAAGAACCCGTAGCCGTCGGGAAGGATTTCCAGAGAGCCGTAGGCGTAGATGGAGCCGTTGGACTCGGTGTGAGCCTTTAAGACCGCGAAGATGACTTCCTGTTTCTTGAGGGCGAGCAGGTTCTCCTGGTTGATGCCCATCTTGACCGCGAACTTCCGCAGCTCCTTCATGTTCATCATCGTCAGGTCGTTGATCGACAGGCTCTTCTCTTCCCCGCCGGGGAAGCCGTTGCCACCGTGCCGGTGGGAGGAGCGCTTCCGCTTGCCCCGGTCCTCGGAGCCGCGCCGCTGATCCTGGGAGCGTTCCTCCCGATTGGAGGAGCCCTCCCCGGAGCCCTCTTCCCGAGCCTCGGTACTATTCTCCGGGGATTCGGCCTCGGGTTCGGAGCCGTTATTCTTGCCGCTCTCGCCGTCCTTGATCAGAGCGACGCGAATCTTTTTCTTTCGGCTTTTCTTGTTCGACGAATCTTCGGTGTTTTCGGTGCCGAGATTCAACTCTGTTTGTGCGTCCGAAGACGCAGAGGAATCTCCGCCGTCATCGGAAGGGTGTTGTAACTTTCGCAAGTGTGCCATCAAGTTACTCCAGGATGATAATTTTTTGGCTTATTCACAGTCTTTCGCAGCCCGTTGACGCGTAGAGAAAGGCGCACAAGTGTAAGTGACCAGGGACTACTGTCGAGGTACCCTCGAAATATAGTTTCCGGCTAATAATGTGTCAAGTGCTCACAAAGGCGTGCCCGAGGAGCAACGCTCCGACGGCCGCCCGGCGGCGTATAAGATCCCTCGTGCTACCAAGGGAGAGATCGTGAGCTTCGGAGGCCCCATCTCTGTCGGCGATGCCGATCCACACGGTCCCGACCGGCTTCTCCGGCGTGCCGCCGGAGGGCCCCGCTATTCCCGAAACCGCAATAGCCACATCGGCACCGCCGGCCGCTGCCTCGAGGGCCCCCCGAGCCATCGCGACAACCGCAGGTTCCGAGACGGCCCCGTCGGTCTCGAGCACCTCTTGCGGCACCCCGAGAGACCGAGCTTTCGCGGCGTTATCGTAGGTAACGAAACCGCCCCAATAGACCTTTGAGGCTCCCGGCACATCGGTAAGCAGTTTTCCGACCAACCCACCGGTACACGACTCCGCCGTTACCAGTCGGCGACCCTTTTCCTTCAGACACTCGATCAGAATTCCTTCGGGGGAGACTTCTCCCCGTCGAATGTGAAACTCCCCGAGATCCCTTCGAAGAGCCCCGAAGACTGCTTCCTGGTCCGCTTCGGAAGCGCCGCGGACGGTAAAACTAATCCGAAACTCTTCCGCCCGGGTCCCCCACTCTATACCCGGTAAGCGGTGCTTCTGCAGCGATTCTTCGAGGGCCGACTCGGAAACAAGCAGGGCGGTCGCCAAGATACGGGCCGCGGTGGGGAGGGCAAAGGTCCGCTCGAGGTAGGCCCGGAGGCTCTTCTCGCACATCGGATGGAGCTCCCCGGGGGGACCGGGGAGGGCGGCCACATGGCAACCGTCGATGCTTCCGGCGAACCCCGGGGCCGTGCCGTTCGGATTAGGGAAAAGCTCGAAACCGGCGGGGGTAAGGGCCTGCTTCCGGTTTGTTTCGGGGACCACCCTCGGCTTGAACCGGTCGACGATTGACTGCCAGATCTCTTCCTTGAATTCGAGGTCGACTCCCGCCACGTCGGCGATTACTTCCCGCGTTAGGTCGTCGGAGGTCGGCCCGAGCCCGCCGGTCGTAACCACGACCTGACTGTCGGCGATGAGCTCCCGGAGGGTCTTCTTGTAGAGAACCTCGTCGTCGGGAATCAGTGCGATTCGCCGGACGTCAAAGCCGAGCTCGGTAAAGAAGGTGGAGAGATACTGTCCGTGGCGGTCGAGGGTCTTCCCTTCGGTTAGTTCATTTCCGACGCCGAGAATCGATACGTGATTTATGTGACTACACTCCCTGGGCTGACTGCTTGAGTTGATCGACCGGAGCGGAAAAGATCTCGAGAGCGTCCGCGTTCCGGAGCATCTCGCACTTGCCTTCGAAGACCACTCCGTCGGCAATCCGGAGCTTTCCGGCGCGGATGTTTCCGTAGACCCTCCCGGTGGGGAGCATCTCTAAACGACCCCGGGCGGTCACGTTTCCCCGGACCGTTCCCCCGATGATGACCGACCCCACCTCCAGGTCGGCCTTTACCTCGGCCCCCTCGTCGACGAAGAGAAAACCCTCGGAGATTATCTTTCCTTCGAAGTGTCCACGAATAGCGAGGGACTTGGAAAAACGCAGGGTCCCCTTGAGGCTGGTTCCCTCACCGAGACGCGTCTCCGTCTTGGGGAATGGCTTGATGTCCGGTTTCTTTCCGATCATTTGGTCTGCATTACGAATACGCCGTCCCAATCTTCGGAAGGGGGATTCTCGATATAGTGTTTGCACCGTTCTTGGTAGACCTTGGAGGGCCCGTCCTCCGGGTCGACGGACAGCGCTTGTGTAAAGTGCTCCAAAGCACCGGGAAAGTCCATCATTTTGTAGTGCTTGCGCCCCTCGGCGAAGTGACGCAACACCTTCTCCTTCTCCGGAGAGATCATCAGGTTACCTCGCGAGCGCTCTGCTTGTTCTGATAGTTGTCGAAATGCTTCTGGTACTTCTCTTCGAGCATCTCGAGGGTCACTTCCCGGGACTTTATCTCGTTTCCCTTCGTCTGAAGGTCTTCGATTTCCTCTTCTAGGCCGTCGAGGGCCGCGAGAGTCGCCTCGAAATCCCCCCGAGCGTCCTGAACAAAGCCGCCGACGGCCGCCGGATCGGCGGTGTCCAAGTTACGAGCCGCCTCGAGAAGGGCGGTCACCGGCCTCCGAAGATGCTGGGTAAAGTAGACCAAGGACTGATTCAGCGATTCGACGAGAGCGATCCGCCGTTCTCGCTCGATAACCTGCACCGAGAGGTCTCTGCTCCGAAGCACCGCCTTTATCCGGGCGAGAACCTCGGAAAAATTGAACGGTTTGGTAATGTAGTCCTCGACGCCCAGCTCGAAGCCCTCGATCTTGTCCTTTACGTCGTCCATCGCGGAAAACATGATAATCGGGGTAGTACGGACTTCGGCGTACTCATCCGACTGTTTTACCGTACGGGTAACTTCCCAACCGGAGACCTTGGGCATGATGTTGTCGAGAAGAATCAAATCCGGCTTTTCGGTCCGGATTCGCTCTAAGGCTTCTTCTCCGTCTTGCGCCTTCGAGACCTCGAACCCGAGCTTCGAGAGCATTACCTCGAAGAAATCAAGGTTGATCGGCTCATCGTCGACGATGAGTATTTTGCCTTTATTCTCGTCCATCTCTCCTCTTCTCCGGTTTGGTCATTGTGCCCAATGCATCATCGCCGTGTCAATCTTAACAACCGGGCCGCGGCCCCGGCGGCCAAGAGTCCCGCAGCGCCGAGGACGAAGACCCACGCGAGCCAGTCTCCCGCCGCGGTGTAGAGCGTCCGGCGGTCGGTGTAGACCGGGACGTCTTCCACAAGGTAGCCCTCGGTAAAGGCCGGGAGCATCGCGGTTATCCGGCCGTTGGGATCGATAACGGTGGTCATACCGCCGTTCGTGCTCCGGACGACGGATCTGCGGTTTTCAACCGCCCGGAAGACCGCCATCGCCATATGCTGCATCGCCGCGGGAACCGAATAGGACCAGGAGTCGTTCGTCAGATTGACGATTACCTCCGCCCCCTCCCGGACGAAGCCTCGCGCAAGGTAGCCGAAGGTGTCTTCGAAGCAGATAGGCGTCGAGAAACGCACACCGGCGGCCTCGAAGACAGTGTACTCCTCCCCGGCCGCCCAGAAGGTGGTTTCGTTTTCCACCAAGAGACGGTGGAGCCAGGGGAAGGCCTCCTCGTAGGGAAAGTGCTCGGTAAAGGGCACCAGGTGTATCTTCCGGTAAACCCCACGGTAGTCCCCGTCGTCGTAGAGGAGGACGGCGTTGTAGTCGACCCGCTCGAGGGAGCCGTCCGGACGTGGCCGAAGTTCGCCCTCGCCGTTTCCTATTACGAAGGGCACACTTTGCCGCCCAAAGTACTCCGTCAGCTCCCGGACCAGGGCGTAGGACTCGGGATTCGTGCGATAGCGAGTATGGTAGTTAATCGACGGAACGAAGGAGGTCTCGGACCAGACGACGATGTCCGGATCCGCCTGTAGCGCGAGGTCACTCTGCCGCATCAGAATATCGAGGGCCCGCCGGTAAGTCGGAAGGCCGCCACGCCAGGGGTCGACGTTCTGCTGCACCAGGGCAACCCGCCACTGTGGGCTCTCCTCCAGATCGACGGAGGAGACGAAGCCGTAGGTTACCGCCAGGACGAGGACGGTTGCATAGACTATCAGGGGCCGGATCCGCTCCCGGGCCCGGGCGAGAGCCGCCCGCCAGGATGCCGCGGAATCGATGACCCAGGCCAACCAGGCGGAGGGGAAAACGACCAGCACGCTGACAATCCAGACGCCCCCCAGCTCCGCAACCCCGAGGAGGGGCCGGAACAGGTACTGGGAATAGCCGATTATGCCGTAGGCGTACCCGAGAAAGAACTGGATCCGGAAGTACTCGTAGGCCATCCAGACGACCACCTGAACCAGATAGCCGTGCCGGGGAAAGAGAACCGTCGCCGCCTTGAACAGGGGGAAGAAGAAGGCGAAGTAGACCGCGTAAATAACCGGAACGATAAAGATAGCAAGGGGGTGAAAGTTGATCAGCCAGTAGTTGACCGTGGTGTAGGTTGCGAAGCCGTAAAGGAATCCCAAGAGCACGGACCCGACCCAGGTAGTCCGGCGGACCACCAGAAACACCGGCACCACCGAGATGTACGCCAAGGGGAACCAACCCCACCGGCTGAGGGGGCTCGGGAAGGGCAAGGCATAGAGAAGGGCCCCGCCGAGAACCAAGGCCACGTTGATCGCGGCGTTCTTGAACAGCCTCTTCCAGCCTTCTGAGACGGTAGAGATGGTGGTTGAGGACTCTGCGGCAGTGCGGCTCCGGGGCACCTATCGCCTCAGGGACCAGGCTGAGTCCTTCAGTTCCTTTCCGGGACGGAAGACCACAACACCGTGATCCTGAACCCGAACGGTCTCCCCGGTCTTGGGGTTCCGGGCCCGTTCCCGCCCTTTTCGCGTCCGGACTTCGAAGGTGCCGAATCCTCGGAACTCGATAATCCGGTCTTCGAGGAGGGCGCTTTTAACCTCGGCAAAGAAGGAGTCGATGATGTGTTGAATTTCTCGCTTACTGACCGTAGTCGTCTCTGCAATGGCGTCGACGATCTCCGCCTTCGTTAGCTTGTTTGCCGGCACGCTCAATCCTCTGAGGGCAGAAGTTACTTCGCCTGAAGAGAACTGAGACGCTTGTGCAGACGCGACTTTGAACGAGACGCGGTGTTCTTGTGGTATACGCCCTTTACGGCAGCGGAATCGAGCAGTTTCGTTACCAGGACAAATTGGCTGGTCGCCTCGGCTTCGTCGCCTGCTTCTACTGCATCGAGGAACTTCTTGGTTGTCGTACGGACACGGCTCCGGACCGCCCGGTTGCGAACTCTTCGCTTTTCACTCTGTCGATGGCGCTTTGCCGCAGATCCTTTTGCTATCAATGCTTAGTCCTCCAAAACGAATCAACAAGCTAACAAATACCCGCCGAAGACGTCAACCTCTTCTCTAAAGGCGGGAATAACCATTACACTGGCCAGCCTGTTGCTATGCTAAAGGAATACCGGACTCTTCTACCTCTGGTCAAGCAGTACCGCGGACATTATTTCGCCGGCGTTCTCTGTCTTGTCGTCACCAGCGGCGGCCAGATACTCATTCCCCAGTTCGTTCGCCGGGGAATCGATATCGTAACCCAGAAAGGCTTCTCCCTCTCGCAACTGGTTCGTCCCCTGTTAATGATGGTCGGCGTCGCGGTCGTAATTTCGGTCGCCCGGTACGGGTGGCGTTACTTTATCCACGGCGCCTCCCGGCGGATCGAAGCCAAGCTTCGCCGGCGCCTCTTCTCCCATCTCTTGACCCTCTCGGGCAGTTTCTACCGGGAGCGGCAATCCGGCGACTTGATGGCCCGGGCGACGAACGACATGCAGGCTATCCGGATGGCTTCCGGCATGGCCCTGGTGGCGGCGATCGACGGCGTCTTTATGACCATCGCCATCCTCTGGATACTCTTTCAGCAGAACCCCCGGATCGCGGCCCTGACCATTCTTCCCCTGCCCCTGGTGACGGTGCTTATTCTCTCGGCGGGGCGTATCGTCTCCCGGCTCTTCAAACAGGTGCAGGAGGGCTTTAGCGACTTGAGCGAGGAAGCCAGGGAGGCGATCGCCGGTGTGCGGGTTATCAAGGCCTTCGTAAAGGAGTCGTATTTCGTCCGCAAGTTCGGGGAGACGAACCGGGAATACCAACGCCGGAACCTCGCGTACGTCCGCCTCTGGGGACTCTTCTTCCCCCTGGTAATTTTTCTGTCGGGGCTTACCACTCTACTCTTACTCCGCTTCGGTGGTGCGGCCGTCATTCGGGGCACCCTGACCCCAGGGGAGTTCGTCGCGACGATGAGCTACCTCGAAATGCTCATTTGGCCCATGCTCGGCGTCGGGTTTACGGTCAACATGATCGCCCGGGGAGCCGCGAGCCTCAAACGGATAAACGAGATACTCGACGTCGAGCCGGAGATCGTGCCGGTGGTCGACCCGCCGGTAGCCGTCGGCCGGACTCACTCGCACACCATCGAGGCCCGAAACCTGACCTACCGCTACCCCGGCATGGAGGTCGACGCCCTCGCCGGCGTCTCCTTCCGCCTGGAGCCGGGGAGCAGCCTCGGCATTCTCGGAACCACCGGATCGGGAAAGTCGACTCTTATGTGGCTCCTCCCTCGCCTCTTGGACCCTCCGGAGGGAACGCTGTTTCTCAACGGAAAGGACATCCGAACGCTGGACCTGGCGGAGCTCCGGTCGGTCTTCGGCATCGTGGCACAGGAAACCTTCCTCTTCTCAGCGACGATCAGCGAGAATATCGCCTACGCCGCCCCGAACGCGACGGACGAGCGTATTCGGGAGATGGCGGAAATTTCGACGATTTCTCGAGACTTGGACCTCTTTCCCCAGGGGATAGACACGCAAGTTGGGGAACGGGGAGTAAGCCTTTCGGGAGGCCAGAAGCAGCGCGTCGATATTTCCCGGGTCTTGGCGACGGATCCGGAGATTCTTCTCTTTGACGACGCCCTTTCGGCGGTGGACACCGAGTCGGAAGAGATCATCCTCCGGCGCCTCGAAGAACAGCGGAAGGACAAGACAAACATTGTCGTCAGCCACCGGGTCTCCACCCTCCAATTCGCCGACGAAATTCTCGTCCTCGATCAGGGCCATGTTATTCAACAGGGGACCCCCGAAGCCCTCGCCAAGGCGGAGGGGCTTTACCGGCGCGTCGCTGCGCTTCAATCGATGGAACGGCGGGTCTCGTGAAGTACTACAACCCCCACATCATGGGCCGCCTCCTCGGCTACCTCAAGCCCTACAAGCTCACGACTGTCGCGGCGGTTCTCGGGCTTATCGGTGCCACGGTCTGCGAGTTGCTCCTGCCCGTCGTTATCCAGCAGACCGTCGACCGACACATCGTCGCCGAGTATGTCGAAGTCGATGAGGAGACGGCGGAGGAGCTTGCCGAGCAGGACATCCCCACCCGACGCGTCGGTGAGGCCACCTACGTCCTCGAAAGCACCGTCTCGACGGTGACCGCCGGAAACGTCTTCCGACCGGCGGAGGATCAGCCACGGTACTACATGGCTTCCCGGGACGGCGAAGCCGTCGCCATAACCAAGAATGCCTTTAGCGCCCTCTCCCCGGAGGACCGGGGGAATCTCCGGCGGGAAGACGTGGCGGGAATCAACCGGAACGCTCTGCGGTTTTTGGGCCTCCTCTTCGGAGTGTTGGTTTTTACCTTTGTCCAGGTGTATCTGCTTGCCTATCTCGGCCAGCGGCTTATGCGGGACCTCCGGACCCAGCTGTTCACCCACACGATAAACCAGTCGATGTCCTATCTTAACAAGAACCCCGTCGGAAAGCTGGTAACCCGGTCCACCAACGACGTCGAAACCATCAACGAGCTCTTTACGAACGTAATCGGAAACCTCCTCAAGAACTTCGCGATAATGGTCGGGGTCGTCATCACCTTCTTTCTGATGAATCTCCGCCTCGGGGCCCTGGCGACGGCTACGCTCCCCCCGGTTCTCTTGGTAACGATTGTCTTCCGTCGGCGGGCCCGGGACGCCTTCCGAGCGGTCCGGCACCGGGTCTCCCGGCTCAACGGATTCTTGGCGGAACACCTCGCGGGCATCGCGGTTGTACAGATGTTCGTTCAAGAGAAGCGGACGAACCGGGAGTTCGAAGAGCAGAACGACGAATTGATGAGGGCGAATCTCGGAGAGATGTACGTCTTCGCGACTTTCCGGCCCCTGATCGACCTCTTGAGCAGCGTTTCCATAGCCTTTGTTATCTACTACGGCGGCGCCTTCGTCCTCCGGGGCGTCGTCTCGCTCGGGGTGCTGATCGCCTTCCTCAACCTAATACGCCAGTTCTACCGGCAGTTGCTCGATATCTCGGAGCGTTTTGTCGTTCTTCAGAGCGCGATGGTCGGGAGCGAACGGGTCTTCGCCCTCCTCGACGAAGAGGAGCGAATTCCGGACACCGGCGTCGAGAAACCGTCGGGGGAGGTCCGGGGGGAAATCCGCTTCGAGAACGTGACCTTCGCCTACCGGGAGGACGACCCGGTGCTGGCGAACTTCAACCTCACGGTCACGCCGGGACAGAGGGTTGCCCTCGTCGGCTACACCGGCGCGGGGAAGACCACCATCGCCAACCTTCTGACCCGGTTCTGGGACATCCAAGAGGGGAGTATTCTCCTCGATGGGAAGGACATTCGGTCGCTTCCGTTGGGAGACTTGAGAAGGGCGGTGCAGCCGATCCAACAAGACGTATTCCTGTTCCGGGGTACCGTCGGAGAAAACATCCGTCTCGGTGAAGGTTTTAGCGACGAGGAAATCTGGCGTGCCCTCGAGGTCGTCCATGCCGACGGCTTCGTCCGGGACCTTCCGGCGGGTTTGGAAACCCACCTGGCCGAGGGGGCGCAGAACATCTCCGTCGGCCAGCGACAGCTCTTGTCTTTCGCCCGGGCCGTCGCCCACGATCCGCCGATCATTATCCTCGACGAGGCGACCTCGAGCGTGGACACCGAAACCGAGCAGCGAATTCAAGACGCATTAGAGGCGGTTCTCGAAGATAGAACATCCCTGGTAATTGCCCACCGCCTTTCCACGATCCAACACGCCGACCGGATCGTCGTTCTCTCCCAGGGTCAGATCGTCGAGGAGGGAACACACCAGGAACTCTTGAAAAACGAAGGACTCTACGCTCAACTCTACCGACTTCAGTACGTCGGTCCCTATTCGGAAACCTTCCAGCGGGACGACCCGCTGTCGTAGACGAAGCGCTCGGCGGGAATGGTAATCGTCCGCCCGTCTTCGGCGACCATCCGAATCCTCTGGGAAATCAGATTGACCTCGCAGACCCGGCATCCAGAGCCGTCGTACTCGATCCGAGCCCCCTCTCCGGGGACCTTTCCCTTCTCGTCGGCGTAGTAGTCGTACTCGTAGGCGAGGCAACAGAGAAGCCGACCGCAGGGGCCGGAAATCTTCGTCGAGTTGAGCGAGAGGCTCTGTACCTTGGCCATCTTGATAGACACCGGCTTGAGCTTGTCGGTGATACCGTTGCAGCAGAGAACCCGGCCACAGACCCCTAGCCCCCCGAGGACCCGAGCATCGTCCCGGACACCGATCTGCCGGAGCTCGATCCGCATTTTAAAGTGGCTCACAAGGTCCCGTACGAGCTCCCGGAAATCAACCCGAGAGTCGGCGGTAAAGAAGAAGAGAAGCTTCGGCTCTTCGAGGACGTAGTGGGCCGAGACGAGCTTCATCGGGAGATCGTGACTCGCGATCCGCTCCTGACAGACGGCGAAGGCGGCCCGCTCCGCGACTTCGTTGTCGGTGTAGCGCTTTACGTCGTTGTCGTCGGCGATTCGGAAAATGGTTCCCCGCTCCTTCCAGACATCGACGTTATCCGGAAAAACCGAACCGAGAACCCGCCCGAGATCGTTGCCGTAACGCGTCGAGGTAACGACAATATCGCCGATGCTCAGCTCTTCCACCGATTCGGGATACGGACAGAGCTGCGATTCGCTCGAGTGAATAACCTTGACGAGAACGCTCGTATCCTTCGAAACGACTTCCGGCTGCAAAGAAAAGAGGCGGCTACAGCCTCCGGCCTGCATCTGTGTCATAAGAATTCCTCAGTGAATAAGGTCAACCAGGAGTCCTTGAATTTCCTCAACACGCTCGAGGAGGGAGAACTGTGCATCCTGACTCTGCATCAAGCCGTGCACCAGCCGTTCAAGGCGATCGTTGACCACCGTTATTATTGTATACCGTTTCCGCGTGGCGATCGAGCTACCGGATTCTTGTTCTCGGATCCCGAGTCCGTCACCTACTACCTGTCGGAGAAACCGCTGCACCGCCTCGCGGTACGCCTTGAGAGATTGCATGGTCCGGCGTTTGAGGAGCTCTTCCCCGCGTCGGTGAATCCCGTCCAGCATACTCTCGAGGCTCGACGTGTCAAGGTCGGCGGCCCCGGATGCGGCGCCGGAACCCGGGACCTCGGAAGAAGACTCAATGAGTTGATGAAACGATGGAGCAGAAGCTCCTGCGGAACGGGGCGCTTTGCCCCGGCTTCTGTCTCCGTAGAGAGGGGCGTTTCGACTACGTTCGATCCGCGCCATACCGACCTCGCATTTAGTGGGTTGCCGTTCCGCTGACCTCTTTGAGCTCGTTGGCGGTGTCGAGCCATTCCGGCGTCTCAGGTTCGTCGACCTCCAAGGTTCTCACCTTGCCCTCGACGCCTCGAATAACGAAGGTTCCGTCGAGAATCACGCCGTCTTCCACGATGAGCCGGGGGGAGTAGATGTCTCCGATGATCAGCGCGGAGGAGAGAACGATGACCTTTTCGGTCGAATGAATGGTACCCCGCAGGATGCCACCGACAACCACGGTGCCCGCCTGGATGGTGCAGTCGGCCCGACCGTTCCGGCCGATAAGAACGCGCCCGGCCGTCCGAATCGAGCCGGAGAAATCACCGTCGATTCGCAAGAGGCCCGCCAACTCGAGATGTCCGCGGAAATGAGTCCCTTCTCCGACGATGGAGTTTACGAAGGCGTCATCGGTTGTTTCTGACATAGAACTTCATTTTACCTAATATCGCGTGAGCCGGGACCAGCGGCGGAAGTCATTCGATATCTTGAGGAACGCCGAGGGATCGACGACGTCGGTGCCCAGGACGATCTGAAAATCCAAATGTGGGCCCGTCGATATTCCCGTGTTTCCGAGGGTTCCTATACGCTGTCCCTGAACCACGTCTTCGCCTTCCGCGACAGTAATACTCTGTAGATGCGAATAATGAGTCCGGAATCCATACTTGTGGCGAATCCACACATGGAGCCCGTACCCCGGATCCACTCCCAACTCGACGACCTTGCCGTTAGCAGCTGCCAAGACGGGGACGCCAATGGAGTCGGCGATGTCGATACCCTTATGGAGATACCACTGTCCGGTTACGGGATGGATGTTCGGTCCGAACTCCATGGTAACCCGACCACGCCCTGCGGCGAGGGGCCAGAAGTTGGGGATGTCCCTCAGAAGGTCTTCTTGGGACTGCAGGACTTCCCGAATCTGGTTCAAAGGCTCGATCGAGGAACGCATGGCCTGGGAGAGAGCCCGAAGCTCCTGGATCTCCCGAAGCTCCCCGGGAGTAATCTCCTGCACATCGAGAAAGGCCGACAGGTCTCCCCCGGAAGCGTCCTCGGTCACGGAGCCTTCGTTTCCGAGGCCGAGACTCTGGATGGTCCCCGTGAGCGTCTGGTCGAAGAGGTCCGCGACCTGAACCACCTCTTGGAGCTCGTTCAGGACGGTCTCGAGGCTGGCTTCCGTCTGCTCGAGGCTCTCCGCCTGAACCGAAAGGAGGCGAGAGGAGCCGGAAAAAACGGTAGAGAGGTAGAAGAAACCCGAGACCAAGAGAACGAGGAGTACCCCGAAGGCGGCAATGGTAACCGCATTGATCTGAAAGTTGATGACGCGTTTCTCGGTATGGGGTATAAACATTACCGTGAAGCGTTGCTTCCCGGCAGATACGATTCCTAGACCGACCCGTTTGAGATGAGACAGTATTTTGCGCGGAATTGACCTTGGACGGCCTACGCCTCCCCCTTCGGAAGCTTCCCGAACCGATGCCACTACGACAGACTCCTCTCCAATACTATCGGCAGGCGAAACAGTGCGTTTATACAAGTCGAAGATTAACACTTACGAAATTCTTTGTCAAACGGCTAACAATTGCATAAAAATGGGTCACGTTGACTCGGGGCATCCCGTGTGCTATTGTTTATCCAACAGTTCACCAGCAAGTCTGGACTCTTTTATATAAGCGGTAGATAGATGAAATTGTTCGATTCTCACGCTCATATTGGGCTGATTCACGAAGACCCAATTGAGCAGCTCATCGTAGTTCAAGAAGCCCGGCAAGCGCACGTCGAGGGCATCATCAGCATCTGTAACAATCTCCGGGACTTCGAACAGGTATACGAGAACCTCAAGACGGCTACCCACGTCTATCACTGCATCGGCGTATCCCCCTCGGAGGTAACCAACCCCGGGAAGGAGTGGGCGATGACGATCGAAGAGGGCTCGAAACGGAGCCGGGTCGTCGCCGTCGGGGAGATCGGTCTGGACTACTACCGAAAGTTCGGAAACAAAGACGCCCAAATCGAGCTGTTTATCCGACAACTCGAGCTCGCGGACAAGCTCCGGCTGCCGGTGGTTATCCACAACCGGGATGCGGGACGGGACGTTCTCGAAATTCTCCGGGAGCGGGTTCCGGAGCGGGGAGGCGTCCTCCACTGCTACTCGGAGGACTGGACCTACGCTCAAGAGGTTCTCGAATTGCCGATCTACATTTCGTTTGCGGGAAACGTAACCTATCGAAACGCGCGCAACCTCCACGAAACCGCGAAGAACATGCCTCTCGAGCGAATGCTCATAGAGTCGGAGAGCCCCTTTATGGTTCCGGCGGCCCACCGGGGCAAGCGGAACAAGCCGGCTTACCTCGAGGAGACCGCTCGGTTTATCGCCGAGCTCCGGGAGGAGCCCGTGGAAGAGGTTACCGAAACCATCTTTCAGAACACCCTGACCTTTTTTGGGATAGAGGATCGTTGACTAAACTTCGGCACTTCTGCGGAATCGCCGGAATCTACTCGAAACGGGAAACGAACGTCCCCTACGACCTTTTCTTTCCTCTCTTTTCGTTGCAACACCGTGGGCAGGAGGCGGCAGGCATCGCCTACCGGAAGGAAGGGCACACCGTCGTCTACAAAGACCTCGGCATGGTGTCGACGGTCCTCTCGCGGTATCTCGATCAACCGAAACGTTCCCGGGTCGGGATCGGCCACGTCCGCTACTCCACCAAGGGCGGCAACCGGCTCGAGAACGTTCAGCCGATTCACGTAACCTGCAACAAGGGTGAGATCGCCCTGGCCCACAACGGAAACATCTCGAATGTCGACGCCATAAAGCAGGAGCTCTTCGACGAGGGATCGATCTTCCAGACAAGCTCCGACAGCGAGCTGATTCTCCATCTGATCTCCCGGTCCCGCCGCAAGACCTTTCACGACGCCTTGTTGGAGACCCTCGAGCGCATCGAAGGCGCCTTTAGCCTGGTAATGATCCACGACGACAGCCTCGTTGCGGTCCGAGACCCCAACGGGTTTCGGCCGCTGTACATCGGCGAGGCGGACGGCAAGGTTGTCGTCGCCTCCGAAACCTGTGCCCTCGATATTCTCGGTATCGCGAACGTTCGGGAGGTGGAGCCCGGAGAGATTGTCTTTGTAAGCGAGAAGGGACTCCACAGCGAGAAGTTGGAGACGAAACGGCCTCTTCGGCAGTGCGTCTTCGAGCTTATCTACTTCGCCCGGCCCGATTCTTCGGTCTTCGGAACCAACGTCCACACCGATCGAAAACGAATGGGAGCCGCCCTGGCCGACGAGGACTCCCAGGAGGCCGCGGCGTCCCCCGACGGTCCCGGCCCGATCGGTGATATCGTCGTCCCGGTTCCGGACTCCGGGACCAGCGCCGCCCTCGGCTACGCCGAGGCGGCCGCCCTGCCCTTCGACTTCGGCCTTACCCGAAATCACTATGCCGGGCGGTCTTTCATCCTCCCGACGACCGGAGAACGGGAATTGGCGGTCCGCATGAAGCTCCACCCCGTCCGGGACGTAATTGGGGGCAAGCGGATCATCCTTGTGGACGACAGCCTGGTCCGGGGGACAACCGCTCGGAACCTCGTGAAGCTTCTCAAAGACGCCGGGGCGAAGGAGGTCCACCTCCGGCTCTGCTCCCCGGAAATCCGGTGGCCCTGCTTTTTCGGCATCGACATTCCCACCCGGCAGGAACTTATTTCCAACCACCACACTCCCGAGGCCATCGCCTCCCTCATCGGAGCGGACTCCGTCCGGTTTCTCTCGGTGCAGCAGCTCCGGGAAACTCGGGACGACCCGGACCGGTTCTGTTACGCCTGTTTTACCGGGGACTATCCCCTCTCGGTTCCCCTGCCGGAATCGGAAAGAACGGGGTACCCCCGGGACACGGCTCAACAGGAGCTCCTCTAATGCCCGACGACCAAAGCCCCCGGAGCTCGGCACCGGCCCCCCGAAGCTACGCCGAAGCGGGGGTCGATATCGATCGCGGGGAGGCGATACCCCGGATACTCTCGGCGATGGCTTCGAAGGCGGTGTCCCGGGAGATAGGCGGTTTCGCCGGTGGAGTCCCGATCGATCTCTCCGGGTATTCGGAGCCTCGTCTCCTCTCGACGACCGACGGGGTCGGGAGCAAGATTCTCCTGGCCCGGGAGCTCGGAGACTATTCGACCATCGGGATAGACCTCGTCGCCATGTGCGTTAACGATCTGGCGGTCTGCGGGTGTTCCCCCTCCCTCTTTCTCGACTACCTCGCCTGCAATCGAATCGACGAATCGGTGGTCTCCGAAGTCCTCGGCGGTATCGCAACAGGCTGCGAGGCGGCAGACTGCGTCCTTGCCGGGGGCGAGACCGCGGAGCTGCCGGATCTGTACGCGCCGGGAGAGATCGATCTCGCTGGCTTTGCGGCGGGAATCGTCGAAGCCGGGAACCAGCTTCCCCGGCCCGACTCGATTCTCCCGGGGTCTGCGCTTTTCGGCCTTCCATCGGTGGGAATCCACTCGAACGGCCTGACCCTCGCCCGGAAGGTAATCCCGGGAGACGAGGCGGCTCTCCGAAGGGAGCTTCTGAAGCCGACCAGAGTCTACGTACGGGAGCTGAAGTCGCTTCTCGCAGAAGGGGGCGTCGTTGCCGCGGCTCATATTACCGGCGGCGGCCTCGAGGGCAACCTCCGCCGGGTTATTCCGGAGAGGCTGACGGTCGACCTTTTTTGGGATTGGCCGGTCCCTCCGGTCTTCGAGGCGATTCAGAGATTCGGCTCGGTCGATAGCGAGGAGATGCGCCGGGTCTTCAACATGGGTATCGGCGTGGTCCTGGTGGTCCCGCCGGGGGATCCGGGCCGGGTAGAGGCCCGGGGCGCATCCGAAGGTGTCGACCTGCTTCGCATCGGAACCGTGACGGGGAGCTAAGGGTGGCGAATTACGCCGTATTCGCCTCCGGCCGGGGAACCAACTTTCGGAGTATCGAAGCGGCTCTCCGGGACACCCGCCATTGCCTCGTCTGCCTGGTTACCGACCGGCCGGACTGCCCCGCCGTCGGATACGCGGCCTCACGGGAGATCGACGTCGTTCCGTTGGAATACCGGGGACGCGACAAAGGGGACCTCGAGGGGGAGCTCGTCGGAGTCTTGGATCAGAAGGGGGTGGAGCTCTGCGTTCTCGCGGGCTTTATGCGGCTTTTCTCTCCCGTAATGGTCGACGCGTTCCCGAGGCGGATCGTCAATATCCACCCCTCTCTCCTCCCGAAGTACCCCGGAGCGGGCGCCATTGAAAAGAGCTTTCAATCAGGGGATACTGTCGCAGGGATTACGATTCATTATGTGGACTACGGAATGGATACAGGACCAATCATCATACAAAACACTCTTAACCGGGAATCCGGTGAAAGCATGGAGTCCTTCGAGGCTCGGATTCATAGTCTGGAGCACCAGACGTATCCGGAGGTCGTTCGCCGACTTCTCGACGCGTGCGATGTCGGCCCGTCGGTAAGGACGTGTCGGTGAGGGTGCTGATCCTCGGTGGAGGCGCCCGGGAGCACGCACTCGCCTGGAAGTTCTCGAAGAGCCG
>CAYPUT010000012.1:35480-37114 GCA_964413945.1 uncultured Spirochaetaceae bacterium | reverse complement strand
TTCGTCTTTGCGTCCCTAACCGAGACTCAGGGACTCGTACTCCTAGAGGCGATGTCCACGGGGCTCCCGGTAGTCGCCGTCGACGCGATGGGGGTGTCCGACCTCCACGCCGACGAGGTCGGAGGGCTCCTCTCGTCACCGGACCGCCGGGAGTTTGCCGATAAGGTGGCGCGCCTCCTCGACGATCGCGAGCTCTACGAACGAAAGCGGCGAGGAGCGGTCAACAAGGCGCGACTTTGGTCCACCGACCCGATGACCCGTCGGCTGGTCGCCTGCTACGAGGAGGCGATTCGCGACTACCGCCTCCACGGCCTCCCCCGGTACCACCGCCGAGACTGGGAGCAGGACCCCCTTCCGGAGATCCAATGGCCTTCGGAAATTCCGAAGACAGCTCGTATTTGAATTCGCGTTTGCCGGGCGAATACACTATATTCTGAGTTAGAAACCACAGAAGGGGGAGCACATTCTATGCTTCGAAAACCCTGGAGACTCTTAATTCTCTTGGTCGGGCTTTTCGCACTCTTTTCCTGCGCTACCGAGCCGGAGGCGCCACCGGAAGAGCCGGAGCCCGTACCCGTCGAAGAGCCGGAACCTCAAGAGCCGCTACCCGTTTCGCAACAAGCGGAGGCCGAAGAGCTACGGGACACCATTCTAGCCTACGATCTCGCCCAGTTCGCACCGGAAGCCTTCGAAGCCGGAGAGGAAAACTTCGAGGCGGCGGAAGCGGCGTACGAGATCGACAACGAGATGGCCCGGCAGGAATACGAAGCCGCCATCGAACGGTACAACGAGGTAATCGACGCCGGTGTAGCCGGTTTGCGAGAGCGGAAGACCGACGAAGTCCTGACCGCCAAGGCGCAAGCCGACGAGCTTCGGGCACAGGTCGCCGTCCCGGCCGTCTACGAACGGGCGGAACGGGCCGCAGCAGTCGCGGCGGACACCTTCGAAGAGGGCGAGTACGTCGAGGCCTACCGGGTCGCCGACCAGGCGGTCGAGCGGTACGACGAGGCCTACAGACAGGCCCTGGAGTTACGCCGGCAGGCCCAGGCGGCTCTGAATAGAGCTGAGGAGCGGGGCCAACGATCCCGAGAGCAGATCGATGTCTACGAAGGAGATCTGCGGGAAGCCGAAGAAGAGCTCGGAAACCGGTAGAAGGAGGACGCCATGAAACGAGTACTACTTATTCTTGTGGGAATTACTCTGGCATCCCTCCTCTGGGGCCAGAATCTTCTCACCGACAACCCATACTATCGAGAGGCCGAAGAGCTCAAGCAACAGGCTCGAGAAGCCATCGAAGAGGGGCGCTACGAAGAGGCGATCGAGCTCTCCGCCCAGGCGGAGGAGTACCATCGACAAGCAGAGGAGTGGGCCGAGCTACAGGTACTGCGATACCGAGCTTCCGGCTGGAAGTCGAGGGCGGAGCAGCGCCTGGAGTACGCCGAGAGTATCGATGCCCCGGAGAATTTCCCCCGGGAATTCTCGAACGCCGAGAACTTCTATCAGGAAGGCGAAGAGTTCTTCTCCGACGAGGAGTACGCCGCGAGCATCCAGCCCTTCCAAAACGTCGTCGACGCCCTCGAGGGCGTAAGACCGATCCGAACCGTGGAGCCGCGGCCGGAGCCGGAACCGGAGCC
>CAYPUT010000012.1:0-35380 GCA_964413945.1 uncultured Spirochaetaceae bacterium | reverse complement strand
AGGGCGTAAGACCGATCCGAACCGTGGAGCCGCGGCCGGAGCCGGAACCGGAGCCCGAACCGGAGCCCGAACCGGAGCCCGAACCGGAGCCTGAGGAGGCGGTTTTGCCGGCCTTCTACCGTGTTCGGCTTATCCCGGAGCGGCGCGACAGCTTCTGGCGCATCGCCGAATACGACTTTGTCTACGGTAACCCCTGGTTGTGGCCCCGCCTCTACGAGGCGAATAAGGACATTCTTCACGATCCGGATAACCCCGACCTGATCCATCCCGGAATGCTCTTTGAGATTCCACCGCAGGAGGGAGAAGAGCGGGAAGGTGTCTGGAACGAGATGCAGGAGAACGAAGACGGCGGCCGCTTCGCGCGGTAGGTGATTGATACCCGGGCGTTCAGACTCCCCGGGTGTCGTTGGATGATTTCGAACGGTGCCGCGGTGCCCTTAGGTGTCGCGGCACTTTTTTATCCCGCCGCCTCGAGCTCCCGAAGATAGGCGGCCATGCGCTCGACCTTCAGGCGCAACTCCTCACCCTTCTGCCGCTCCTTTTCGACGACTTCCGGGTCCGCCTTGGAGACAAAACCCTCGTTGGAAAGCTTCTTTTCCGTGGCCGATAGCTGCTTCTCGAGCTTTTCCGAGGCGCGCTTGAGCCGATCGACCTCCGCCGAAACGTCGATAAGCTCCCGGACGTAGATGTAGAGTTCGAAGCCGGTCCCGACCTCGGTTACCGAGCCGGCCGTATCCGGCTTGTCATGGGAAAACCAGACGCTGCCGGCCCCGGTGAGCAGCCGAATAAGCTCCTCCGCCGCCGCTAAGAAGTCGGCGTGGACAAAGCCGGCGTCGGTCCGCACCCGGAAATCGATCTTCTTTCCCGGCGGGATGGTAAACTCGCTTCGGACGGTGCGCACCAGGCGCACGAGCTCCTGAAGGGCGCCGAAGGCGGCTGCCGTGTTTTCGTCGGCTCGCCCCGGGTCGAACGACGGAAAGGGCGCCACGATGATGGTCTCGCTCTTCGGTGCGTCCGGGAGCTCCGGGAGCTGCCGGTAGATCTCCTCGGAAAGAAACGACACGAAGGGGTGCATCAAACGGAGGCTCTCTTCGAGGACGGAGAGCAGGTGGGAGATGCCGCGGTTCCGCTCCGACTTATCCTCGGAATAGAGGGAGGCCTTCGAGGCTTCGATGTACCAGTCGCAGAAATCGTTCCAGAAGAACTCGTAAATGGCCGATCCGGCGTCGTTGAAGCGGTACGAAGCCATCGCCTCCCGGACCCGTAGGGTGGCATCGTTCAGGCGGTGGTAGATCCACCGGTCGACCGCCTTCCGTTCCAGCCCCGCCGCCGGCAGAACCTCGGCGCCTTCGAGGTTCATCAGAATGTAGCGGCAGGCGTTCCAGATCTTGTTGACGAACTTGCTGCCGAAGTTAAAGTCGTCCTTGTCCAGAAGAATGTCCTGCCCCGAGGCGGCCAGGAAGGCCAGGGTAAACTTGTGGGCGTCGGCGCCGAACTGGGCGACAACCTCCAAGGGGTCGATTCCGTTCCCCAGGGACTTGGACATCTTCCGCCCCTGCTTGTCCCGGATAAGCCCGGTGATGTAGATGTCCCGGAACGGGACCTCTCCCATAAATTCAAGGCCGGCCATAATCATCCGCGACACCCAGAAAAAGATGATGTCGTATGCGGTAACCAGCGCCGTCGTCGGGAAGAAGGTGGCGAGGTCCTCCGTCTGTTCCGGCCACCCCAGGGTCGAGAAGGGCCAGAGCCAGGAGGAGAACCAGGTGTCCAAGACGTCTTCGTCCTGCCGGAGCTTCTTGCCCTTGTGCTCCGGGTTCGTCGTCGGGTCCTCGCGGCTCACGATCATCTCCCCGGACTCGTCGTCGTACCAGACGGGAATCCGGTGCCCCCACCAGATCTGCCGGGAGATACACCAGTCCCGAATGTTCTCGAGCCAGTTGGTATAGGTGTTCTCCCAGCGCCTCGGGAAAAACTTGATTTTACCGTCCTGCCAGGCCTTGTACGCCTTGTCCGCCAAGGGCCGCATCCGGACGAACCACTGGTCCGAGAGGTAGGGCTCGACGACGGTGTTGCACCGGTAGCAGTGACCGATCTGGTGTTTGTGCTCCTCCTCCCGGATGTAGAGGCCCGCCTCCTTGACGTCCTCGACGACCTTTTTGCGCGCCTCTTTGGTGGAAAGACCCTGGTAGGGTTCCGGAACATTCTCGTTGAGGGTCCCGTCGGGGTTCAGGATGTTAAGGAGCTCCAAGCCGTGACGCTGGGCTATCTCGTAGTCGTTAGGGTCGTGCCCCGGAGTAACCTTGACCGCCCCGGTTCCGAACTCCCGGTCGACGTAGCTGTCGGCGACGATGGGAATGCGGCGTCCAACGAGGGGGAGGATGACGTTCTTTCCCACCACCTCCTTATAGCGATCGTCCTCGGGATGGACCGCGACACACATATCGCCGAGCATCGTCTCCGGCCGGGTGGTTGCAACCTCGATCCTCCCGGTGCCGTCCTCCAAGGGGTAGTAGTAGTGATGGAGCTTCCCCTGGACTTCCGCGTGCTCGACTTCGTCGTCGGAGAGGGCGGTTCCGCAGGAGGGACACCAGTTGACCAGGTAGTACCCCCGGTAGATGAGCCCCCGCTCGTAGAGAGAGACAAAGACCTCCCGGACGGCCTTGGAGAGACCGTCGTCGAGGGTAAAGCGTTCCCGGCTCCAGTCGCAGGAGGCGCCGATCTTCTCGAGCTGCCGGGTAATGATCGAGTGATGCTCCTCCTTTACCTTCCAGGTCTCCTCCACAAAGGCCTTCCGGCCGATCTCTCGGCGGGAGGTACCTTTGGCTCGGAGCTTCCGCTCCACGACGTTCTGCGTGGCGATGCCGGCGTGGTCGGTTCCGGGAACCCAGAGGGTCGGCCGCCCGAGCATCCGGTAGTAGCGAATCAGGATGTCCTGGAGGCTGTTGTTAAGCCCGTGGCCCATGTGGAGGACCCCGGTGACATTCGGCGGTGGGATAACGATAACGAAGGGCTCCGCCCCTTCCGGTACCTCCGCCGGATCCGGAGGCGCAAAATAGCCGCCGTCCTTCCACATGGCGTAGATACGGTCCTCGAATTGGGTATGGTCGTAGGTCTTGGCAAGCTCTACCGCTTTCAATGGCGCCTTCATGGGTCCCCTCTCTATCTTCTCAGTTGACGCAGGATCGTAGCAGAAAACATCGGAGGTCGCAATTTACACGCCCGGTGTTTCGCTGGGCAAGGGGAAGCGAAGAGGTCCCCGCCTACCGGCTAACCCAGGAAGTCGGGCGTCCCCAAAAGAAGTCGAAAATTAACATTTTAGGGGTTTTCATTTTTCCAATAGCATGTTATAGTTCACAATATCTAATTTCGCTAAAAGGCCCCGGAAACCGATCGTCGGGGAAGATGATGATGGTTTTGAACAGAACTAGGAGGATGCTATGGCTATAGCTACCGGTACTCACCAGTACCTGACATTCACCCTTGATAACGAGCAGTACGCTGTCGATGTTGCCAAGGTCCGGGAGGTCCTCGAAGAGACCCCCCTCACAAAGATTCCTCGGATGCCCGAGTTCATGAAGGGCGTTATCAATATCCGGGGGAGCGTCGTTCCGGTAATCGACCTCCGGTTGAAGTTCGGGATGGAAGAAGGCGAGCGGACCGTCGACACGGCGATTATCGTGATGGACATCCACGCCGAGGATACCACCATCACGGCGGGATGCTTGGCCGATTCGGTTCAGGAAGTCATCGACATCCTCCCGGACAACATCGAAGGTGCTCCAAAGCTCGGCACCAAGGTAAACACCGAGTTCATCCAGGGAATGGGGAAGCGGGACGACCACTTCATCATCATTCTCGATATCGACAAGGTGTTCCAACAGGAAGAGCTTCAAGCCGTCGAGGCCGGCAAGCGCCTCGCCGACACCAGCGCCAACTAATACGCACGGATAGCTCCGACCGCCGGCTCAGACCCGGCGGGACGGGGGATCCGGGTTGCCAAGCAAAAACATTCACACCCCGGCCACTTGATCCATTCGGGCTTACCTCCTATCTTGCACCCTTGTAAAGGAGAAGCATGGCGGAAAAAGTACTTGTCATAGTCGAGTCTCCCACCAAGGCCCGGACCATCGGCCGCTTTTTGCCCAAGAACTACGATGTCGAGGCGAGCATCGGTCACGTCCGGGACCTCCCGCAGACTGCGGGCGACGTTCCCAAGCATCTAAAGGGAACCGAATGGGGACGCCTCGGCATCAATGTTGAGGAAGGCTTCACCCCCGTCTACGTGACCCAGAAGGGTAAGTCCAAAATTCTAACGCGGCTTCGGAAGAAGGTTAAGGAAGCCGACGAAATTGTACTCGCGACCGACGAGGACCGGGAGGGCGAGAGCATCTCCTGGCATTTGGTCGAGGTCCTCAAGCCCAAAGTACCGGTCCGCCGGATGGTCTTCCACGAAATAACCAAGACGGCCATCGAAGACGCCTCGAAGAACTTCCGGGAAATCGATATGCGGCTGGTAAAGGCCCAGGAAACCCGGCGCCTCTTGGACCGTCTCTTCGGCTACACCATCAGCCCCCTTATCTGGAAGAAGATCGCCTACGGCCTCTCCGCCGGACGGGTCCAGTCGCCGGGCTTGCGCATGCTTATCGAGCGCGAACGGGAGCGGATGCTCTTTAGGAAGTCGGTCTACTGGGATCTCAAGGCTCAGCTGGCGGAAGACAAGAGCACGGAACAGACCTTCGAGGCGCGGCTGATAGGCATTGCCGGGGACCGGGTCGTCGAAAGCCGGGATTTCGACTCCAAGACCGGCGCTCTGCCGGAAAACCGGAGTGTCGTTGTCTTAAGCGAAGCGGAGGCTCGGGCCCTCGCGAAGCGACTCAACGAGAAGCCCTGGAAGGTAGTCTCGGTTACCGAGAAAGAGAGCGTCTCCCGGCCGGCGCCGTCGTTTATCACGTCGACCCTCCAACAGGAAGGCAACCGCAAGCTCGGCCTCTCGGCTCGGGAAACGATGCGTACGGCCCAACGGCTCTACGAGCTGGGGCTGATAACCTACATGAGGACCGACTCCCCTCATCTCTCGGGACAGGCGATCGCCGGGGCCCGGCGGACCGTCGAAGAGCTCTACGGCGAGGCCTACCTCTCCGAGAGGCCCCGGCAGTACAGCTCCAAGTCCAAGGACGCCCAGGAGGCCCACGAGGCTATTCGCCCCGCGGGTGACAAGTTTCTCCATCCGAAGGATACGGGGCTCCAGGGTCGGGAGCGGGCCCTCTACGAGCTTATCTGGAAGCGCACCGTCGCGACCCAGATGGCCGAGGCGAGGAAGCTCTCGGTGTCGGTTCGCCTCTCTTGCGAAGATACCGAGTTTGTCGCCAACGGCACCCGGATACTCTTCCCCGGCTTCTTGCGAGTCTACGTCGAGGGAAAAGACGATCCCGAGGCGGTCCTCGACGACCGGGAGGTTCTGCTTCCGGAGCTCGCCGAAGGACAGGAAGTGTTCTTGCGAAGCCTCGAGCCGACAAGCCACGAGACCAAGGCGCCTCCCCGGTATACCGAGGCATCCCTTGTCCAGAACCTGGAAAGGGAGGGCATCGGGCGTCCCTCGACCTACGCGAGCATCATCAGCACCCTCTACGAGCGGGGCTACGTCCGGAGGCAGGGCACTTCCCTAATACCGACCTTTACCGGGTGGGCGGTTATCCAACTGCTGGAGAACCACTTCCACCAGCTGATCGAGTACGGCTTTACCTCGGATATGGAGGGCGCCCTCGACGAGATTGCCGCCGGCGAGCGGGACTATTTGGACTACCTCAAAAGTTTCTACCTCGGCCCGGATGGGCTCAAGCAGAAGGTGGACACCCGGGAGGCGGAGATCGATCCGGAGAAATCCCGGACGATAAGCATGCCCCTCTCCCTGGACCACACGGAGATAAAGATCGGGCGATACGGCCCCTATCTGGTCCATCAGGAGCCGGCAAACGGCGAGGTTCACGCCTCGATCCCCGAAGAGATTCCCCCGGCGGATCTCGACGACACCCAAATCTCCGAGCTCATCGAAATACAGAAGAACGGCCCCAGACCGCTCGGCACCCACCCGGAGACCGGGGAGAGTATCTACTGCCTCGTCGGGCGATACGGCCCCTACGTGCAACTCGGAGAAGCCAGCGAGGAGAAGCCGAAGCCGAAGCGCGCCGGGGTTCCGAAAGGGATGAAGGCGAGCGAGGTGGACCTACCGACGGCGGTAAAGCTCTTGAGCCTGCCGAGGGTTCTCGGCGTCCACCCGGAGACGGGGAACGAAATCGTCGCCAACCTCGGCCGGTTCGGACCCTTTGTCGTTCACGACGGCGACTTCCGGTCTCTCAAGAAAGACGACGACGTCTACGCGGTCGACCTTGCAAGGGCCTTAGAGCTTCTTGCGCAAGAGAAGAAGGGGCGCGGTGGCCGCTCTAAGATGCTCAAGGACCTCGGGACGGTGCCGAAAACCAAGAAGAAACTCGCGGTCTACGACGGGAAGTACGGGCCCTACATCAAGGTCGGTACCAAGAACGTGGGCATACCGAAGGAACAGAAGGAACAAGCCGCGGAGCTGTCCCTTGAAGATGCCCTCAAAATCGTAGAGGCTGCAAAGAAGAAGTAGGAGGCACCTCGAATGAGCGAATCGGATAAGCCACAGTTTCTCGAGGGACAGTTCCTCATCTCCGAAACGGATTTGACGGACCCTAACTTCTTCCAAACCGTGGTTTTGATGATCTCTCATAACGAGGAAGGCGCCTTTGGTCTGGTGGTCAACCGCCGAGCGGAAGCGAACCTCGGGGACGTGGTCGACGGATTCGACGACTCGCCGGCAAAGGATATTCCCATCTACGTCGGGGGACCGGTGCAACAGCAGTTCCTCTTCGTCCTCCACTCAGGACTTCCGGAAAACTTGCGAAGCGAGCACTCCTTGGCCCCCGTGGAGAACGTGGTATTCGAGCCGGTCTTCCAGACGCTGGAGGATTACCTAAAGATCGAATGGGCCGCGTTGCCGGAATCGTTGCGGCCGAAGATCCATCTGTTCGCAGGGTACGCCGGCTGGGCTCCGGGACAGCTCGAGGGCGAGCTCGAAGAGAGCGCCTGGACGACCCACCCGGGCAAGGCGGAGATCGTATTCCATCCCAAGCCGGAGGAGGGGTGGAACAAGGCGCTTCGGGACAAGGGTGGTATTTACTGGGTGGTTGCCGAGACGGGGTACAAACCATCTATTAACTGATCTAACTGATCCGTCGACTGACCGATGCGTCGATTAACTGGTCAGCTAGCTTATTCGGCGCTGCTCTCTGCGAGCCTTTTCTATCTTCTGCATCTTGCGGTAGTAGCTCGCCTGTTTCTGAATCTCTTCGATGTCGGCCACGTGAATGCGATTCTCCATCGCCTTGAGCTTGGTGTTCCGCAAGAGCTCCTTGAGCGCTTGGGTTCCCTCGTTCATCGGGAGGCCCACCATGTTGATGAGCTCCTTGGTACCGAACTCGAAGGTGTGGGCCTCTCCCGGGCGAATCGGTACCCGGGCCTTCTCCAGCTGAATGAGGAGCGCGTCGTAGAGGCGTCCGACCTTGTCGCTCAACAGCGTGTTCGCCAGCTGTTTGTAGATAAACCAGATGCGTTCCGCCAGAAGCTGGGTCAGCCGGGCGATAATCTGCGGCTGAGTCGAGACCATCCGGGAAAAGTTCTCCTTGTTTACCGCAAGGAGGACCGAGTCCTCGTAGGCGATGGCCGAGGCGGACCGGGGCTTATTCTCGATCAGCGACATCTCGCCGAAGATATCCCCCTGCTTTAAAACCGCCAAAAGGACCTCGTTGTCGTTGACTATCTTGGCAATCTTGACGGAGCCCTTCTGAATTATGTAGAGTTCCTGCCCCGGCATGGTTTCGGCGAAGATCATGGTCTCCTTAGGGTAGGTCCGGGTAAAGACCTTCTCGTCCCCGTCTAAGTAAACCGCCTTTGCGTAGGGTTTGATCTTCATCAGCCGTTCCCGGGCGGTTTGGATATTCTGGCCGTCGGGGCAGTACTTCGTGTACTGGTAGTAGGCGTAGTAGGCCTGGTTGTACTGGCTCTGCCGGGCGTAGTACTCGCCGATATAGAACAGATGGTTGACGTCCGCTTCGGCGGTATGCTTAAAGGTCAGGCGCGCGAGGGCCTCGTCGAGGTAACGCATCCGCCGGGAGAACGCTTCGATAATCTTGATGGCGACCGGAGTGTTCTTCTCTATTAAGTAGGGGTAGTTGTCCCGGCTCACCGATATAAGGGTGACGTCGGTCAACGCTTGGGCGGTCTCGATGTGGCTGTGGGAGGACATAGTCGAAACAACGCCGAAGAAGTCCCCGGGTCCGAGGACGTTGCCCCCCTGCTCCTCCACTACCTCCACTTCCTTGCTTATTGCAACCTTGCCGGAGCGGATAATATAGAAGTTATCGGCGTTTGGTTTGCCTTCAACAACGATGTAAGCACCCTTGTTGAAGTTGACCATTGCTAATTGTATGGGGTTGGCCATTCCTCTTCTCGACGAGCTATCTACCCAAAGTATAGGGAGCGCTCAAAATCTTTGTCAATGAAAGCTCTAGACTCCGGGTGTCAGGGGAAATTCCCCGGCAAAAGCCCGAACCGAGCTTTGTACTCTCTGTAGAGTATCGGCATCTCCCCGGGAAGATAGCACCTCTAGAATATAACTCCCTACACGCTTCATATCTTCCTCCTTCATTCCCCGGGTGGTTAAGGCAGGAGTACCGATCCGAACCCCGGACGTTACCAGGGGGCTCTTGGTGTCGAAGGGGATGGCGTTCTTGTTTACGGTGATATTTGCCTGGTCGAGAAGGTGCTCGGCTTCCTTTCCCGTCAAGTCGAAGGGGGTTACGTCCACGAGCATCAGGTGGTTGTCCGTCCCGCCGGTAATCAGCCGGGCGCCGCCTTCCGAGAGGGTGGCGGCGAGGGCCTTCGCGTTGGCCAAAATCTGGGCCTGGTAGTCCTTGAACTCCCGGGTAAGGGCCAGCTTAAAGGCAACCGCCTTCGCGGCGATAATGTGCATCAAGGGCCCGCCTTGGATCCCGGGCATCACCGAGGAATCGATAAGTTCGGAGTACATCTTGGTCCGCCCGGACTTCGGGGCGACAATACCGAGATTGTTTTCGGTATCCTTACCGATCAGAATCATCCCCCCCCGGGGGCCCCGGAGCGTCTTGTGAGTCGTCGTGGTGGTAAAGTGAGACACCGGGACCGGGCTGGGGTGGAGCCCTGCCGCAACCAGACCCGCAATGTGGGCCATATCCGACATCAGGTAGGCGCCTACCTCGTCGGCAATTTCTCGGAAGGTGGCAAACTCCAGAATTCGGGGATACGCCGAAAAGCCGGCGACGATCATCTTCGGACGATGCTTCCGGGCGATCTCCCTAACCTCGTCGAAATCGACCAGACCCGTGTCCCGAGATACCCCGTAGGTTACAATCTTGTAGAGTTGACCCGAAAAGTTAACCGCCGCGCCGTGGGTCAAGTGCCCCCCGTGGGCCAGGTCCATCCCGAGAATGGTATCCCCCGGCTTGAGTACGGCGAAGTAGACGGCCATGTTGGCGCTGCTTCCGGAGTGGGGCTGGACGTTCGCGTGGTCCGCGGCGAAGAGCTCTTTCGCCCGGTCCCGGGCCAGGTTTTCCGCCATGTCTACGTACTCACAACCGCCGTAGTAACGCTTCCCCGGGTAGCCTTCGGCATACTTGTTCGTCAGAACGGTGCCGGCGGTTTCTAAGACCGCGGCGCCGGTAAAGTTCTCGCTCGCAATGAGCTCGAGCTTTTCCCGCTGACGGGTTTCTTCGAGGCGGACTATTTCGGCGATCTCGGGGTCGTGGGTAGGAAGGTACTGCAACGGCTACTCCTTCGGGGGGTACTCTCCAATGATCCCAATATCATACCAACGCGTCCGGTGAGAATCAATGTTTCCCACCAGCTCTTCGTGAAAGAGCTGTAGAGAGTAGTGCTCCTCCACCCGGTTCCGAACTCCGTCGGGATGCACCGGCCGGGGCACAGCTATTCCCCTGCTGAACACGATGCGGCGAGCGTCGAGGGCACCGAAGTAGCTCTCCGGGCGCTCGCCTTCGGGAATCTCCTCGGTGTAGAGCCCCGCCTCGAGCGCCGGATCCACCGGAACCCATCCGATCGCAGGGACGTAGAACTCGCCCCAGTAGTGCCGCCGGGCCTCCTGCCCGGCGCCGCCATCCCCCGGCAGAACCAGAACCCCCGCCTGGATGCGGGCAGGGAGCCCCGCTCCCCGGGCGAGGGCAACGAAAAGGGCCGACATCGCTCGGGAGTTGCCGCTCCCCTCTTCGATCAACTCCAAGGCGCCGATACTCCGCTCGGTGGCAAGGGGTGTATAGCTGTCGGCGACAAAACGAAAGAGTCGGCGCCCCACCTCGAAGGGATGGGCTCCGGGTGCGACGAGGCGCCGGAGGAGCGCCAGGACCGCAGGCGCATCCGACGGCGAGAGGGCGTCGGGGCCGCCGAACTCCTCGAGGAGCTCCCGGGGCATGTCCAGGCTGAGGGTAAGCCTCTCGACGTCGGTGCGGATCTCGTACCGGTCTACCAGAAAAAGACGGGTTATCTTTCGGCTCTCGGCGCTGTCGAGGACCAATCGATAGACCGACAAGCCGTCCACCCGGTCGAAGAGCGGCTCTTGGCTCTCGGAGATGAGCTGGACCGGTCCCTGCGCCGGGCTAATCTCGGGCGAGGAGAGCCAGAGGTAGAGCGCCGGGGGCCCGGTGTTCCCGGCGGCCTCGCCGTCGGACGGCGGGTCCGGGAGGACAATCCGATCGACTTCCACGGAGACCAACACGGCGTAGCTCCGGGGGTTGGTGTAGTCGTTCCCCCCGAGGGGCTGGGGAACCTCGAACTCCCGGCTTTCGCTCTCTCCCTGGGCGGTTCGCACGAAAAGAGGCCCGGTGGCCGCCCCATCCGGGACCCGCAGAACAACCCGGCGGTCGGACCAGGAGAGATAGTCCCAGGGAGCCGGGGCGATGGTTCGGTCTTTTCCGGGGCCCGCCCAGGCGAAGTGAACGCTGCTGTCCCTCCGGTCGCGACCGAAATGGCGTCCGACCAGGGTCAGAACCTCCCCCACCTGAGCCCGGACCGGTTCCACCGAGCGAACGAGGGGTCCCACTCCTTGGCGGTCGATTACCGCCAGGGAAGGGAGGTCTTCCGAGAGGGTTACCATGACCCCGTTACTCCGCCGGGAGCCCCGCTGGACGTAGACGAGTCCGGAGGACCGATCCTGCGGGAGCCGAATGGTAATCTGGTCGTCCCCCCAGGAGAGATAGGTGTTCGACGGAAGCGCTTGGCCGGATAACAAGACTCGGGAGCGTCCCCGGTCGGCACCGAAGTGCTCCCCGGAAACGACAAGACGGACCTGGCCGCCCGCGGATTCCAGGGTAACATCCTCGACCTGTGGGTGTCGGCCGGTACCCCACATCAAGAAGACGAGGGTCAAGAGCAGGAGAGCGAAGACCAGGCCAGGGACGAACAGCGTCCGCTGTCGCAAGATTGACCGGAGAGAAGATAGATTCATGCCTTCTTAGTGCTATCCGGGTGCTTCGGTGTACGGTTCGACGGTAACCTCAAGCTCGATATTGAAACTTCCTGTCGCGTCGCTGTCAAGGGTCACATCGAGGGGTGTGCTCCCGAGGGGCAGAAAGACGGCGGGCTCCCCGAGGCTGACCGGCAGAGACTTGAAGGAGGTCCGGTACTGAACGTCCGTCTCCGGGTCCTCGTCGGAGATCCAGGTTTGCCCCTGGGCTACGAGAAGGATGGAATCGTCGTCCTCCCGGTACGGGGTAAAATTGGCAACAACTACGATATTGCTTCCGTCGAGACGCACGGTTACGGTCCGGCCGGAAATGGTCACCCGGGTCAGTTCCATATCCCAAACCGTTTCTTCGTCGTTTTGGGTAATACGGGCGGTAATATGGATGCTCAGCGCCTTATCGGTGAAAAGATCGAGGGTCTCCTCCTGCTCCTGCGCTTCCAATGGCAGGGCGAGGAAGGAAAGAAGGCCGAAGATTACGGTTCTTACGAGCCTAAGTTGCATTAGCCGTTACCATCGGGTTCCATTGGGATCCGGCCGATCTCCGACGCCCGGATAAGGGCGGGTTCGCCCCGAAGACGAAACGTCGGGGAGTCCGGAAGCTCGATTGTCACCTGGTCGAGCATATCACGCCGGTTCAGCCAGTCCAACATCTCTTGCATGTCGAGCTGGTCGACGGTAATGGTAAGATCGACGTCCGGAGGCGTCGGAATCTCCGCCACTTGAGGGGATGTGACAGGCAGAATCAGGCTCCGGAGCGCGAGGACACCTACGGTCAAGAGCACAACCGCAGCCGCCGCGAGGGCCGGGAGCGGAACGGTGACCCGGCGTTGCCAGACTGTCGGGTGCTGAGGGACGTGGCGTTCGAGGCGACGGAAGACCTTCTCCCGGGTTTCCTCCTCCCCCGCTACCGGAGTAGAAAGATGTTCCCGAAGGCGTGCAAATTGGCGATACCGCTTCGCCGCTTCTTCGTCGTTCTCCAGCCGCCGTTTGACGATGCCGGCGGTTACATCGTCGAGCTCGTTATCGAGATAGGACGAAAGACGCTGATATTCATGGGACATATACGTCACTCTCCTTGAGGAGCGTTGTGAGGCGTTCGCGGGCCCGAAACACGCGAACCTTTACGTTTGCCTCGGTAATCCCGAGTGTCTCCGCAATGTCACGGTAACTAAGTTCACCATATTCTTTTAGAACGAGTACTGATTTTAATTTTTCCGGAAGTTTTTCTACGGCAGCCCGCACCAGGGCGGAAGCTTCCCCTTTGAGCACGGCGGTTTCTCCGCTTTCCGAGGGGTGGGAGGGCTCAAAGTATGCGCGCTGATACGCTCGTCGTTCGCGGCCTCGCCGCTTCTGATAGTTCAAAGCCAGGTTCTTGGTCACCCGTATGAGCCAGTACTTCGCCTGGTTGGCATCGGGGAACGATCCGTCACGTTCCACGTACCGAACAAAGGCTTCATGACACAATTCTTCGGATACCAGGACATCTTCGGTTACGCGGAAGGCGATCCGATAGACAATCGGAAAAACTTCGTTGTAAAGAGCCCGGAACTCCGGTCCGTCTAAATCGCGGTAACGCATTAAATAAACAACGTACTCGAGGGAGGGTTACACCCTCTTCGCCCGCTTCCACCTGGTTCCGCCGGGCAGATCCTCAAGCACTATTCCTTTCTTAAGTAGTGTGTCACGAATTTCGTCGGCTCTCTGGAAATTCTTGCTCTTTCGAGCCTCGTTTCGTTCTTCGATAAGGGCCTGGATGTCCTGATCGATAAGCTCTTCCGCGTCTCTTCCGGCGGAGGCCAGCTCCAAGGCGAAGAGTTGGTCCATCCACTCGGCCAGCTCGAGGCGCTCCCGGGCAAGGAGCCCCTGGTCTTTGACCACCGTCCAGAGAACGGCGAGGGCCTTCGGCACGTTGAGGTCTTCGCACAAGCTCTCGAGGAACTGCCGCCGGTATCCGGAGGTCCGGGCCTCGGCGGTTTCCGTGGCGAGGCCCGAATCCGGGCCGCCAGCTTCGCGCCGGAGCAGGTCGAGCCGATCCATCAGGTTCAGGCGAGCGTTCCGAGCCTGCTGCAGGGCGTCGAAGGAGAATTGCAGCTGGGTTCGGTAGTGCCCCCCGAGACAGAAGTAGCGGTAATCCAGGGGATCGTACCCCTCCTCCACCAGGGAGGAGAGGGTAAGAAAGCCCCCCTTCGACTTCGACATCTTCCCGGAGTCCATCACCAGGAACTCGCCGTGAAGCCAGTAGTGGACCCACCGATGCTCGGTGACCGACTCCGCTTGGGCGATCTCGTTCGTGTGATGGACGGGGATGTGGTCGACGCCCCCGCAGTGGATATCAAACTCCTCGCCGAGGTACTTCATGCTCATGGCGCTGCACTCGATATGCCACCCCGGATAGCCCCGGCCCCAGGGGGAATCCCAGAGCATCGCCTGATGCTCGAACTTCGACTTCGTGAACCAGAGAACGAAGTCCCTCCGGTTGCGCTTGTTCTCGTCGACGCCGACCCGGGACTGCTGCTCCTCCTGCCGATCCAAGAGCGCCATCTTACCGTACTCGGGAAACTTCTGGGTGTCGAAGTAGACGTTTCCCCCGGCCTGGTAGGTGTATCCCTTGGCCTCGATTCGTTTTATCAGCTCGATCATGTCCACGACGTGGTCCGTCGCCCGGCAGGTTACCGTGGGCCGGAGGATGTTCAGCGCGTCGGTGTCTTTGAAGAAGGCGTCGGTAAAGAACTCGGCGATGTCCCAGACCGTCTTGCCCATCTCCCGGGCGCTCTTGACTATCTTGTCCTCTCCGGCGTCGGCATCGTCGGTTAGATGGCCGACATCGGTTACGTTCATCACATGCTCCACGGTGTATCCGAAGAGCTCGAGGCAGCGGCGGAGGGTATCTTCGAAGACGTAGGAGCGCAGGTTGCCGATGTGGGCGTAGTTGTAGACCGTGGGCCCACAACAGTACATCTTCACCTCACGGTCGTGTATCGGCTTAAAGTCTTGCACGCTGCGACCTTGGGTATTATAGAGGCGAAGAGTCACGTTTCATCTCCTGTCGGTGGATTCGGGAGCGCCGGTTGTATATGATGATCTCGTGCCAAGCGTACGGAATATCATCAAAAAGATCAACGTGAGCTCCCCGATACGCTTCGACGAGCCGATGAGTCACCATACGAGCTTCGAAGTCGGGGGCCCGGCGGACATCTACGCCGAGCCGCGGACCATAGAAGATCTATCGACCATCGTTCGAGAGGTCCGGCGCCTCGGATTGCCCCTCTTTCCCATAGGCGGAGGAGCGAACATTCTGGTCTCCGACGCCGGAATCCGGGGCGTCGTTATCGATATGCACAACTTCGACGAGCTAACGATTACCGAGCCGGCGGCACCGGCATCGAAGGCCCGAGCCGGGACCTTCGTCCGGGCCGGTGCGGGCCTCGCGATCAGCGACGTCGCCGCCTGGTGCGCCGATGGAGACCTCGGGGGTCTCGATTTTTTGTACGCCATGCCCGGGAGCGTCGGGGGCTCCATCTGGATGAACGCCCGGTGCTACGGCGCTTCCATCGACGAGGTGCTCCGGGAGGTCGATTACGTCGACGAGGCCGGGGACCTGCGAACCTACCGGGTAGACCGGACCGACTTCGAATACAAGAAATCGCCCTTTCAGGAGAATTCCTGGGTTATCGCTTCCGGGGTCTTCGCGCTGCGGCCGGAAAAGTCGGCCGGCGTTTGGCACCGGATGAAGGCGCATCAGGAGGACCGGACCGGAAAAGGCCACTTCGCCGCCCCGTCGGCGGGAAGCGTCTTCAAAAACAACCGCTCCTTCGGAAGCCCGACCGGAAAGATTATCGACGAGCTCGGGTTGCGAGGGTACCAGATCGGCGGCGCTCGAGTGTCGGACAGCCACGCGAACATTATCGTCAACACCGGAACGGCAACCGCCCGTGATATTCGTCGGTTGATAGAGCACGTTGAGTCTGAAGTCCTCGCGCGGAAGGGGCTCGAGCTCGACCGGGAGGTCCTCTATGCCGGGGAGTGGTCCGAAGATTGGGGCCGGGAAGCTTGTAGATGAATCCGTCGATCGCCGCTAATCTAAAGGAGTATCTCGATATTCTCGGCGACCAGGAGCTCCGGAGCGCCATCGCCGATATCCCGGTCCACGATCTATTGGATGTCTGGGACTACCTGGAGGACGAGGAGAAGACCCGCGTGTTCTTGCTTCTGGATCTGGAGCGCAAGGTCCTTCTTACCACCGAACTCTCCCAGCCGGATCAGGAGAAGCTGATCCAGAACCTCCCGATGGATAACATCCGGGCCCTCTTTAGAGAGGTCGAGCCGGACGACCTGGTCGACATTATCCAGGCGGCGAAGCCGGAGGTTCGGGAATCCGTATGGAACTCCTTGAGCGACTCGGCGAAACAGGAGACGAAGTTTCTCCTGCGCTTCGACGCCGACGACGCCGCAGGGTTGATGACCCCCCGATACCTAGCCATCCGCTCGACCCTTACGGTGGGGCAGGCTTTGGCGTTTATCCGCTCCGCCGGCCGGGACGTGGAAACCGTCTATTACATTTACGTCGTCGATCAACTCCGGCGGCTCATGGGGGTGGTATCCCTAAAGGACCTTCTGTTCCACGACGATGTCGAGCGGATCGACAATATCATGGTCCGGGACGCCGTTACCGTCCGGGACGACATGGACCAGGAGGAGGTCGCTAAGGTCCTCGAGACCTACGACCTCATAGCGATCCCGGTTCTCGACGACTACAACCGGCTTCTCGGCATCATTACCTTCGACGACGTTATCGACGTTATCCGGAACGAGCAGACCGAGGACGTTTACAAGATGGGCGCCATGGAGGGAAGCCTCGACCGCTACACCGAGTCGTCGGTCTGGCAGCTCATCCGCCGGAGGATTCCCTGGCTGATCATCCTCTTGATCGCCGGGACCCTGACCACCAACGTGCTAAACCATTTTCAGTCGATTATCGTCACCGCGGTTTTCCTGGTCTGGTTTGTTCCGGTAATAACCCAGACCGGTGGCAACTCGGGGACCCAGAGCTCGACGCTGATGATCCGAGGTCTGGCAACCGGAGAAATCCGGTTTCGAGATATCGGGGAGGTCGTCGGAAAGGAGCTCCTCGTCGGTGCGCTTATGGGGGTTGTGCTCGGAGGGGTCCTCTGGCTCCGGGGGGTATTTCTGCCGCCGGGAATCGGGGAGCTCGAGGCCCTCGCCGTCGGAGCGTCACTCATCTTTGTCGTCCTCTTTTCGACGGTAATCGGGGCGGTGGCGCCGTTGGTTATCCACCGCCTCGGAATGGACCCCACGGTAATGGCGGGCCCCCTAATGGCCACCGTCATCGACGTCGCCGGATTGACGATCTACTTTCAGGTGGCCCGGCTGATCCTTCAGCTCTGACCGAGGGGCGTTAGAGCCTTATCCCCTGGACAAACCAGACCTCTAAGAGGCGCTTCGGCTCTCCTTCTCTTCCCGGCTCCGGCCAGGCGTAGCTTCCCTCAAGGCGCAGCTGCCCCCGATCCCATTTCCACTCTGCCTCGAGGGCGACCGTCGGGACAAAGGGCCCCTCCTCGGAAACCCAATCGACGCTCCCTCCGAGGGCCACCCTTCCGGCGGTCACCTTCCCCGAAAGCTCCAACCTTCGCCGCGCGGGGCCGACGTAGCGGTGGGAATAGTCCGCTCCGAACACCGCTTCGAGGGCTCCGGAGACCACGGCACTTCCCCCGAGGCCAACCTCCCGTTGCCTCTCGACGGTCGAGCGTCCGTCGGCCCCCCGGTCCCGGATTGCCCTCCCCTCCCACCGGCCCTCGGCCTCGAAGAGGAGGCCCGTCCCGGGACGGTCGAGGAGCACCAGAGCTGCCTCCGCCGCGGTCTCGTGCTCCCGGGTGCCGAGGGAGCTGCCGTCGATCGCCGGATGGCTCCTCCGGTAGTGATGGCCGAGCTCTAACTCAGCCGGTTCCCCGGAAAGACGCACGACCGCCCCGAGCCGGTCCTTCGACGTCCCGTAATCCCCGTCGGGCTCGGCGTAGTAGCCGCTTTGCCTTCCGGCCAAGAAGGCCGTTTCTACCGCCTCCCGTTCGTAGACGTACCGGAGAAGCAGGTACCCCCCGGGAGGAAGCCCCTCCGAAAGAGAGGCCCCGAGAAAGCTCTTGAGTCCCGAGGCCCCGCCGGAAAGCTCGAAGGTGGCGGTTGCGAGGGTTAGGGGGCCGCCCGGGCGGGGGCGCTTCTCGGCGAACCAGGAATCCTCTTCGGACCCTTCGAGGCCCCGGGGTTCGGTCTCCGTTGCCATAACGAAGAGCTCGGTTCGAAGGTGGGGGCCCCGAAAGGGGGCCGCGTAAAGGGAGCCGGTCGAATAGCCGGCGCGGCTCCGGATTCCCGAGAGCTGGAGCCGCTGTTCCCAAAAACGCAGCGAGAGGGCCTCCCGAGAGGCGGGGGAGAAAGAGCCGTCGAGGCGGAGCCGCGTCGCCTCGGTAAGCGCCGAAGAGGAGGCCGTATAGCCGAGGGGGTTCCCGACGACCCGGTGGAGGCCCTGCTGTTCCACCGGACCGGCGAGGAGCAGGGGAGATGTCACGCCGACCGCCTGGTAGACCGGGGCACCCGGGAGCGCTTCCGGGGAGGCGTCCCGGACGTCGATTGCCAGAAGCCGGGTCCGATACAGCTCCACCGAAAGGCGGTTCGAATAGCGGTAATCGCTCGAGGCGCCGAAGGTGGCGTCGGCGGCGAAGTCGGCCCCCCGGAGCGGCACCCCCGAGAAGAAGAGAAGCAGAGTGGCCATCGCGAGAACGGTCTGGGAACGGTACGTCGGCATTCACTCAGAAATACCGCGCTAGGTTGCCCGGTGCTTCAAAAACGCCGCTATTGGGGAAGAAGAGAGACAGACTCCGACACCCTAAAGACCTTGATGCCGCCCTCGAGAGGGGTCAACACCACCGAGATGACGCTTGATCTTTAAAAGCCCTCCATGAGATAATGGAGAAAATCTGCGACACACTATCTCTGGAGGCACCATGCTCATTCTTACCCTGAACTGCGGTAGTTCTTCGGTAAAGTACCAGCTTTACGACTGGGAGGCCCGGGAGGCTCGGGCCGGCGGCATCGTAGAACGGGTAACCCAAGAAGGCTCGGCGATTACCCATCGCGCAACGGGAAAGGATGAGTACCGGAAGGAAAGGGATTGCCCCGACCACAAGGTCGCCATCTCCCTGATTCTCGAAACACTCTTGGATCCGGAGCACGGCGCCATTTCGGACATTACCGAGGTCCGGGCCGTCGGCCACCGGGTAGTCCACGGCGGCGAGAAATTCGCCCAATCGGTCGTTGTCGACGATGAGGTGCTCAATGTCTTTCGGGAAATTCAGGGGCTTGCGCCGCTCCACAATCCGGCCAACATCATGGGTATCGAGGCCGCCCGGGAGGTGCTTCCGGAGGTTCCCCACTGCGCCGTCATGGATACCGCCTGGCATCAGACCATGCCGAAGCACGCCTATCTCTACGCCGTACCCTACGGCTGGTATAAGGATTACAACGTCCGCCGGTACGGCTTTCACGGCACCTCGTTTCTCTATACGGCGAAGCGGGCGGCTGTTCTTCTCGGAAAGGATCCCTTCGAGACCAACCTCATTATCGCCCACATCGGCAACGGCGCGAGCATCAACGCGGTCCGGGACGGCGTCTCGGTCGACACTTCCATGGGTCTGACACCCCTCGAAGGCTTGATCATGGGAACCAGAAGCGGCGACATCGACCCGGCCATTCCCTTCTACATGATGAGCGCCGCGGACATGGACGCCGACGACGTGGAACGGACCTTGAACAAGAAGAGCGGTGTCCTCGGGATTACCGAAAAGTACGTCGACCGGCGGGACATAGAGATCGCCGCTAAGGACGGTGACGCCCAGGCAGCCCTGGCAATCGAGATGGAATCCTACCGGATAAAGAAGTACATCGGCGCCTACACGGCGGCGTTGGGACGGGTCGACGCCCTGGTTTTTACCGCCGGGGTCGGCGAGCGAGGACCGACGATCCGGGAGAAGGCCACCGAAGGTCTCGAGGTGATGGGCATCAAGCTCGACAAACAGAAGAACGCAGCGTCCCGGACGAAGAACGCCGAAACCGTAATCTCGACCGACGACTCGTCAACCAAGATTCTCGTTATTCCCACCGACGAAGAATTGGTGATGACCGAAGACACCTACGCCCTCCTACAGGGCACCTACAGCGCCCACACCAAATTCACCTACTCATTCCAGGACCCCGACTACTTCAACAAGGAGCGGGAAGGCTGCGTCGACGAGGACATCGAGAAAGTCGAGGGGCTAAAGAACATTCTGGCCGGAGAACGCCGCACCGGGGTCCCCCGGCCGGAGGAGTGCTAACCGCAAGGGGCGGGGCTCCTAAGGCCGCGGAAACGGGAAGCGGCAGGTTCACCAATCGGCCCGCCTATTCGGCCGGTTTCTCCTCGGTCTCGGCGGCGGTTTGCGGTGCCGGCTCCTCTGCCGGGGCTTCGGCTGCCTCTTCGGCGGCTTGCTCTTCCGCGGCCGGGGCCTCGACGGCGGGCGGTGCCGCAGCTTCTTCGGGCGCCGGAGCTTCGGCGGCGGGGGTCTCGGCGGCGGCTTCTTCCACGGCGGGCGCCTCGGCAGCCGGTACCGGTGCCGGTTTCGGAGTGGGGGCTTCGGCGGCCGCCTTGCTCTTCGCCTGCTTGTCGGCGAGGCGCTTCGCGTTCTGAAGCTTCGCCTTGGTTTGCTTAGAAACCATCATCTTTTGACCGTCGATTTCCACTTCGTAGAGCAGCTTTACGCCGCTCCGCTTGGAAATGGGATCGGTTCCGCGCCCCGATTTGGGCTGTTCCTGTTTTAGAGTCGTTCCTCTATGGGCTTTAGACATGATGCCTCCATCTTGTTTTGCGTGAGCGCACATTACTCATCCGAACCGGTTCGGTCAAGGCGGTGAGTCGAGTCCCAGCTCGTCGAGAAGCTCGGTAACGCGCGCTCCGAAGGCGGGCTCGGCAATCATGCGTTGGTGCCGCGGCCGGGGGAGGTCCACGCTCATCACTTTGGCGACCCGCCCGGGCCGGGCGCTCAGGACGACCACCCGGTCCCCGAGGTAGACCGCCTCCTCGACGTCGTGGGTAATAAAGAGAATCGTACGTCTCAAGCTCCGCTGCAGCTCGAGGAGCCAGTCCTGCAACTGCCGCCGGGTGAGTGCGTCGAGGGCGCCGAAGGGCTCGTCGAGGAGCAGGGTTTCGCGACCGCTCAAAACGGTACGCAAGAATGCCGCTCGCTGCCTCATGCCCCCGGAGAGCACCTGAGGATAGTGGCCGCCGAAGCCCTCGAGGCCGAAGCGGGGCATAAGCTCCCGCGCCCGGTCCCTCGCGTCCGACAGGTCCGCCCCCTGAATCTCGAGGGGCAGAATAACGTTGTCCAGCACCGTCCGCCAGGGCAGCAAGAGGTCTCGCTGTGGCATGTAGGCGACGTACCCCGTTCGGTCGGCCACAGCTTCGCCGTCGATCCGAATACTCCCCGCCTGGGGCTGAAGGAGCCCGGCGATTACGTTAAAGAGGGTGCTCTTTCCGCTTCCGCTCGGCCCGATAATCGTGACAAACTCCTCCGGAAGCACGTCCATCGAGACCTCCCGGAGCGCCGGGACGCTGCGGCTGTCTCCGTGAAAGGTCATCGAAACGTTGTCGATTTCGAGCCGGGGGACCGGGGCGGTCATCATTCTTCCCTATCGACCGGTTTCCCCGGGGAGATAGTCGTTGGAATATGCCCCGGCCGGGTCGAAGTCGCCCTCCAAGACGCCTACTTCGCGCATCCAGTCGGCGTAGTCCCTCCAGATCGCTTCGTCCTGGTATCCCCACTCAGACGCATCCATCACCATCCGTTCGGAGAGCCAGGGCACGCTATCGAAGAGCTGCTCCTGGTTCAGCTCGGGTACCGCGGATTTTAGGATGCGAGCCGACTCCTCCGGGTTTTCGATCACGAACCGATGCCCCCGACTCAGGGCTCCAAGGAAGTCTCGAGCCAGCTCCGGCTCTTCGGCGAGGATAGACTCGCTCGCGATGATGACCGGGGTGTAGTAGTCGGGGATGCAGTCGGCGTACTCGTTCAGCGGAAAGTAGGTAATGTCGATACCGACCCGCTGGGCCTGAAAACCCTGGGTGCCGTAGTAGATCCAAACGATGTCCGCCTGCTCCTGTTGGAGCATCGCGAGGAGCTCCGTCCCGGCGGGAACGAATTCGATGGTCGAAGGATCGCCTCCGGCGCACCGGACCACGGACGAGAGTGTCGGCTCCTCGAAGGGGGACTGAAAGGTCCCGTACCGCAGACCTCCGAAATCCGCCGGAGTCTCGACACCCTCACCGTCGCGGACGGCGAAGCCGGAGGTATTGGTCTGAAGCATCGCCGCGATAGAGACCAAGGGCACGCCGCCGGCCCGAAGGAGGGTTAGGTTTTCCTGAAAACCGACCCCGAACTCGGCCCTTCCGCCGGCGACCGCAGCCTCCGCCGAGACCTCACCGGGTTGGACGATCTCGACCTCGAGACCAGCGTCGGCGAAGAAACCCTGGTCCTGGGCAACGAAGATGCCGACATGGTTGACGTTCGGCACCCAGTCGAGCATAAACGTCACCTCCCGGACATCGTCTTCCGCTTCCCCCGCGGAAAACACGAAACCGGGGGCAGAAAGAATAAACAGACTGACAAGCAAGATGTTGCGAAGCATCATAAACCTCCAAAGAATAGTTCATTAGTAGATCCCCTGTTCTTCCCACTGCTCCCGGCGTTGGGAGGTGTAGTACCAGGGGAGAGCCAAGTGCTCGATGGCATAGACGATTAAGAAGAGCCCAATACTCAAGAACGTGGTGATAAACATTGCGACAAAGACTTGGTCGGTCTCGAGAGCGTTCTTCGAACGGAGCATGTAGAGCCCGAGCCCTCCCGAGCCGCTTACCCACTCCCCGACGGTTGCGGCGACCACGCTGTAGGTTACCGAGAGGCGCAAGCCGCTAAAGAAAGAGGGCAGCGCCGCCGGGAGGCGCACGGTGCGCCAGATTTGCCGCCGACTCGCCCGCATCGACCGCAGCAGCCGGATGTAGTCGGGATCGGTGGATGTCAGACCGTCCACCGTGGCGACGGTCATCGGGAAGAAGGTAAAGAGAACCACGACCATAACGTTGGGAGTCAATCCAAACCCGAACCAGATGACCAGAAGGGGCGCGACGGCAAGAATTTGGACCGTTTGGGAGGCAACCAAGAGCGGATAGAGGGCCCTCCGCAGAAGAGGCAGAAGGTCCATCGCGCCGGCAAAGGCAACCCCGAAGGCAATCGCGATCGAGAGCCCGAGGACCGTCTCTAGAAGAGTCGTGAGTATCGCCGGGCCGAGAAAACCCCAGGTTTCGACCCCCGCCTGGAAGACCTGCACCGGAGAGGGCAGGATGAACGGCGGCAGACCGCTCGCGACGACGATGAGGTGCCAGGCTGCCACCGCCCCGACGACGACCGTCGCCGGGGGCCCGGCGGTCCGGAGATTCATTTTGTGCCGCCCCGATACTTCGCGGTCTTGCCGTCGATCGTGGTACCCTTGACCGAGTCGGCGATCTTTATGACCGTCACGACACTCTCCACGTCGCCGTCGAAACAGGCGCGGTGAGCGGCCTTGGCTACCTCAAGGAGCTCGTCGAGGTTATCACCCTCTAGGGTTGTCTCGAGAGGGCCGACTTCGTAGCGGACGCCGCTCTCCTGGATAACCCGGATAGCCTTGTCGACTACCGGGATCGCGTCTTTGGTGAGAGGAAGGACCTGTACGGAAACATTGCGGGTTCGATTATCCATAGCAACACCCCTGCGAAAACAGTATCGCTGGGGTTACCAAGACGGCCGAACGCCTTCGGTAATGTAAGGATCATCATGCTCCCTCCGCTGGAATTATCCAGTTCAGGTTCAACGGGTATGATCTCAGCCTGTTCGGCACCCCAACGGGCAAATCATACTCACAGGCGGCCCCCGAGGTCAACATTTCCGCCTGAGTCCTGAATTGTCAGGAAATCCAGTGCCGTCATGATAAGTAGCGATGCACACCACCAACGATTTGTTTCTCCGGCCCCGGGAGCGACTCCTCGCCCGGGGTCCCGAAGCCCTCTCGGACCGGGAGCTCGTATCCATTCTTCTCGGGACGGGAATTCGGGGACGTCACGTCGACACGGTTGCAGAGGACGTCGTTACCGCAATCGACCGCCGGGGCGCCGAGCTCGAGATCCGTGACCTCGAGGCCATTTCCGGCTTGGGGGAGGCCAAGATTACCCTGGTCCTTGCCGCCTTCGAGATCGCCCGGCGGGTACTCTGCCCCACCCGGCACCGGATCACCTTTCCCGGCGACGTCCTACCCTTGATCTCCCACTACGCCGACCGGAAGCAGGAGCACTTTCTCGCTCTGCCGTTAAACGGAGCCCACGAGGTTATCGCCTGCCGGGTCGTCTCCGTCGGATTGGTAAACCGGGCATTGGTTCATCCGAGGGAGATCTTTGCCGAAGCGATCGTCGATCGGGCGGCTGCCATAATCGTGGCCCACAATCATCCGAGCGGAAATATCGACCCTTCCCCGGAGGATCGCGAGGTGACCCGCCGCCTCTACGCCGCGGGGGAGACCCTGGGGGTAAGCCTCCTCGACCACGTCATCTTCTCGCGGAACGGCTACTTCAGCTTCCTCGAGCACGATCTGTTGGGGAAATAGCGCATGGACAGCGTCGAAGCGCCTCCGTATTTTGTAGGGGAACAGGAGGCCGGAAATGAGGTCGAGATGGACGGTGATAATCGCTTCGATGTTGATGGTTGCTGGGGCGGCGGCGGCACAAAACGGATCGGTCGCGGTTACCGACGGCTACGACGCCGCGGTGGTCAACCCGGCGGCTCTCTCGGTGGGGAACGCCGCGGGAATCGCCGGGGAGATCGGCTACAGCAAGGACACTTTCGGGGAGGAGAGCGACGCCGGGGACACCTGGGCCCTCTTTCTCAACGGGGATAACCTGGCCTACGCCTATCAGGAGCTCCCGCAGTCCGGCCTCCACACCCTTGCCCTGTCGGCCAACCCGATAACCAACGTCTACGCCGGGATCGCCTACCGCTGGAATCCGGACGGCTTCTCGAACGGGGACGTTCGGCTGGGGGGCCTCTACCGTCCGGTCGAGGCCCTCTCGGCGGGGGGGACGGTCACCTTCGTCGACGACGACACGACCACCGTCGTTTTGGGCCTCGGGTTCCGGCCGCTTTTCGCGGTGCCGGTGGACACCCATCGCCTGACCCTCTTTGGGGACCTGCCTTACGACGGCGCGGATTGGCAGAGCCTGCGGATCGGCGTCGCCGCGGAACCTATCGACGGCCTAAACTTTGAAGTCGGCTACGATATCGAGAACGAGAGAATCCGCGGCTCGGTATCATTTTCCCTCTCGTCGATCCGCGTCGGTAACCGCACCCGCTTCGATTCGAACAACGAGCTCGATACCGGTGCCGCGTTTCTCCATTTCTCGCCGAAGCGCTTTCGCCCTATCGTCGCGAACACCGAGGACACCTTCGTCGACTACGCGCCGGGACCGGTCGTCGTCGAGCGACGGAGCCTCCCGGACGTCTGGCCCTTTACCGAGTGGGATTCGACGGTTTCTGCCCTGGACGTAGCTACCGAGATCCGGAAGATGGCCGAAGACGACACCGTCGAGGGTATCCTTTTTCGGAAACACAACTTCGTCGCCTCCTCGGCAAACATGCTCGAAATTCAGGCGGCACTCCGGGAGTTTCGAGCCGCCGGGAAGCGGGTCGTCTTCTACTACGAGGGCGTCGACAACAAGAACTATGCCTTGGCGGCCTCCACCGCGGACGAGATCTACCTCCATCCCGGAGGGTTTGTCTATCTAACCGGTCAGTCGATTACCCGTCCCTACCTCGAGGAGCTTCTCGACAAGGTGGGCGTCGAGGTGCACAACGTTACCAGCGGAGAGTACAAGAGTATGGGGAACATCTATTCGGAGACGGCAATGCCGGAAGCCGAGAGAGAGGCCCTCGAGTTTATTCTGGACGGCCTCTACGGCGAGTTCCTCCGGCTGATCGAAGAGGGACGTGGTGACCGGCTTACCGCTCCCGTCGAGGAAACGGTAGACGCAGGTCCCTATCTGGTTGACGAGGACGCTCTCGAGGCGGGGCTCGTCGACCGGTTGCTCTACGAGGACGAGATTGCGGAGGCTCTCGAAGAGTTGGCCGACCGCCCCCGGATCCGAGAGCGGGATAATCGGGAGGGCATTCGCTACGCCTGGACCGAGTCTTCTGGGGCCAAGGTGGCCCTGATCTACGTTGTCGGTCCGATTACCACCGGGGCCGGACGCCCCGGAGAGGTCGCCGGCTCCGAGTCTCTCGCGCGAGCGATCCGCGAAGCGCGAGAAGACAGCTCGGTCCGGGCAATTCTCCTTCGCGTGGCAACCGGCGGGGGCTCGAGCCTCGCCTCGGACACGATTTCCCGGGAGATCCGGTTGGCCCGGGAGGGGGAGGATGCGAAACCGGTCGTGGTTTCGATGGGTGGCACCGCGGCCTCCGGGGGCTACTACGTTTCGGCCTTCGCCGACGAGATTATCGCCCAACCGACCACCGTAACCGGGTCGATCGGGGTCGTGGCCCTGATTCCGAATATCGAAGGGCTCTCGGAGAAGCTCGGTGTCAACTGGGAGACCCTCCGCCGGGGCGAGCGTGCCGACCTGGGAGCGGTCTACCGCCGGTTGGAGCCGGACGAATCGCAACTGTTTCAGGAAAGCGTCGACGCGGCCTACGAACGGTTCGTCGGGGCGGTGGCCGAAGGACGGGGTATGTCCGAAGAAGCGGTTGGCGAGGTAGCCCGGGGACGGGTCTGGACCGGTCCCCAGGCGCAGGAACGGGGATTGGTCGACACTATCGGAGGTTTCTACACGGCTATCGAATCCTTGGAAGAACGGCTCGGCGGACGAATCGAGTTGGTCGAGTATACCGGCCAGGAAGGATTCTTCGGGTCGCCGATCCCGGTAACCGATACCGCCCGGGGCGCCCTCTTCGGGGACCCCCGGGAGAAACTACCGCCGGAGCTCGCCGAGCTTCTGGCCACCGCGGAGCTTCTCGATACCTTCGGCGACGAGCGCATTCTCTACCTCGCGCCGTACCCCTTAGAGCCCTGAGCCGCGGCGCCTACTTGGACTTCGACTCGATACGCTGAAGGGCCCACATCGTATATTTCCGGACGCGCTTTTCGGGATCGTTCTTGAGCTTTTCGAGGATCTCCGTGCCTCCGGCGCTGTTGAGGCTCTCGATGGCCCGGGTTACCTGGACCCGGACCTCCTGGTCCGGATCCCGGGCGGCAAGAACGATACCCCGGAAGGCCGAGACCGTGCTGATGTAGGAGAGCAGCTTAGCGCTTCGGCGCCGGACTTCCGGGTCTCGATGCGAGAGCTTGCGTATGGTGGCTTCTACGAAACCGACGGTGTCGAGCACCTCGACGATGTAGGACCGGAGCGAAGCAATATCCTGCTGCAGGAGCTCGGCTACCGCCTCCTCCGCACCCTCGCCCATTCTCTTGAGAGCGGTAGAGAGCTTCACCCGGGCCTGGGGGCTCGCGTCCTTCATGAGCTCGATCATGCGCTTGAGGGACGCGGCAGAACGCTTCTTCGCCATGGCGGCGATCGCCTCCTCGTCGAAGGCGGAGCGCTCCTCGAGCTCGTCGAAGAGAACGTCGACGGCATGGGGACTCTCGGACTCTCCGAGGCCGATAATCGCAGCTTGTTTTACGACGTCCACCTCGTTCTCGTCGGAGAGAAGAGTGGAAAAGCCTTTCAGAACCGTGTCGCTCCCGTTGGCTCCGAGGGCCCGAGCGGTCTCAACCCGGACCCGTTCCACTGGATCGCGAAGGCGGTCCTGAGCCTGGGTGATCGATCGGGTGTCGTCGAAGTGGATCAGGGCCCAGACCGAGGCGATGCGCACCTCGGGATCGGCGTCGTTCAACCCGGCACGAATCTGTTTGAGAAATGCCTGCTTGCCGGTTCCCGGTAGGCTCGCTATCAGGGCGCTCCGAATCGAGGAATCCGCGCTCTCGAGAAGCATCTCGACCCGTTCGTCGAAGAGGTCTCCCGCGTAGGCCGCGAGCGTCTCGGCAAATTCTTTCGCCTCCGCGGTCGGGAGAATCGGAAGATTCTCCAGGACCAACTGCAGGAGGTAGGGCTTCTCGAAGTCGCCCATAGCCTGGAGCGCCGTAACACGAACGCTGTGGGGATAGGATCCCCGGGGCGCCGATACAAGGTTGATAAGATCCGGAAGGACCTGCTCGATGGGAAACCGGGTTAGCGCCGCCCGCAAAGGGCGTCGCGCTCCAAAATCCGCCGAGTGGAGAAGCTGGAGCAGAACGGGCACGACCCGGTCGGCGCTCCGCGCCGGGACGTACTCGAGAATGAGCTCTGCGAGCTCCTCGTTCCCCCGGCGAGTCAGGAGCTCTTTCGCAAGAACCTCCACCGCTTCATCGTCTCCCCGGTCCCGGATCGCGGCAAGAGCGGCTTCGTAGAGCTCCCGGCTTTCAGGAGTCGTGTCCCATTTGCGGAACGCGGTCTGGGTGATCGGCGCCATGTGCCGTCGGGGTCCCGCGATCCGCAACACCCGAAGAGCGAGGTAGATCGACGCCTGCTTGTCCTTCCCGGCGGCGTCCTCGAGGAAATCGGCGATACCGACGGAGGCGGCGTTCTGCAGCAGGGTCGCCGAGCGGTCGAGGACAGCACGGTCGTTGAAGGTCGCGTTGCCGAAGTGTCGCGGAAGGGTCCCGACGTTCTGCAGGTAGAGGGCCGCCGGAAGGCGCTGCTCCATGTCGTCTCCGAGAAGAGCTTCGATGGCGAGGTTCTCGTCTTCCGAGCGCCCCGGCTCGAGCAATTCGAGAACGTGCCCTGCTTGTACCGACGTGAGCTCACCGAGGTCGAAATGGTAGCGCTCCGGAAATTCTTTGCGCATACGATTCCGGGCGGCTTCCCGAACCTCGAAGACAGGGTCGTCTAGGAATAGCTTCTTGAGAGCGTCGAAGAAGCGGTCTCTCTTATCCCGGGGATTTATCTCTTCGACGACGGTTCGGCGAACGATCGCCCGGGCGTCATCCACGGAATCCCAGACGCCGCGAACCGAGCGGTCGTCGTCGTCGTTAAGCATTATCTTGACCGCGAAAAAGCGAACCGGCCATTCGGGATCTCCGGTCATCTCGCGGATTTCGTCGATTCGGTCCGCGAAGAAGTTCCTGGCGGCGGCACCGTCGAATGGCTCCCCGGGACCCGAGAGTCCAATTTTCCGCAAAGCCAGAAAGCCTTCGCCGGCGGCGAGACGCTTCTTGAGCTCTCCGGCCAGCTTGGGTCGATCGAGGGCGACGGCGAAACAGGCGAAGAGCCCCGTGTCCGGCGCCAGGTCCAGGACCCGGCGAAATACCCGCTCGCTCCGGGTCCTCCGGAGCTCGTCCACCCAAAGCTTGTCGATGCCGGTAAGCCGCGGTACCCTCGGATTCGTCGTTCTGGCGACGGACTCGACTATCTTCGAGCGCTTGAGAAGCTGCGTCGGTGAGAAGTCGATGCGATCACCTTCCGACAGCTCCGAGAGGCGCCGGCGAAGACGTTTCCGGGAAATCGCCCGGAGGACGCCCCAGAGAAGTGCCAAGAGGACGACTGCGCCGGCGGCGACGTAGACCGCCATGGGCAGACCAAGCGCTTGTTCGATCAATTCATTCATCGGGAACTCCTGTAGCTCTAGCTTACTCGCTTGAGGACGTTGAAGACGTGGAGGGGGTGCTCTTTGCCCTTTACCTTCACCGCCTCCCGCTCCTCGACCTTGAATCGTCGTCCGATCAGATCCCGGGTTGCCTGCGTTATGACGACCTGCCCGGGCCCCGCGACTCCCTCGAGCCGAGCGGCGACGTTTACCGTGTCGCCGATAACCGAGTAGTCCATCCGACGGGCGCTGCCGAGGTTTCCGGCCACCAACGACCCGGTGTGCATCCCGATTCCGACCCGCAGATCCTTCGCCGGCCCCACAAAGAAAGACCTATCCTTGGATTTGATGAGCTCCTGGATCTCCAGGGCGCAGCTGACCGCGGAAACCGCGTCTTCTTCCTCGGACTGCATCGGAACGCCCCAGGCGGCCATAATCGCGTCACCGATAAACTTATCGATGTAGCCTCGGTGCCTAATAATGATTTCCACCGCCTCGGCGAAGTAGGCGTTGAGAATCTCGATAATCTCCTCGGGCTCTTTATTTTCGCTGAAGGAAGTATACCCGCGAATATCGGCGAAAAAGATGGTGGCTATCTTCTTGTCGCCCCCGAGCTTTACCATATCGGGTGTCTTGACGAGGCTGTCGACGACTTCTTGGGAGAGATAGCGAGCGAACATGTCCTTTATGACCCGCCGCTGCTCCTTAACGACATTTACCTGCTTCTTCAGTTCCCGCTCCCGGCTTTGGTCGGTAAAGAGAAGCGTAAGGCCTTCGAACTTCCCTCGCTTTCCTTTGAGAGGCGAGATATTCAGGGAGAAATCCATCTCCTTCTCTCCCCGGTAGATTCCCTCCATCCCGAGAATCTCGCTCTGGGAGCTAAAGGCTCCGGAGATACCCCGCATAATCGCCGGGGAGATGCGACCCTTGAAGAGTTCCTGGATCTTGACGCCGACCTTGTCCTCGGAAAGCCCGAGGCGCTCGGCGGCGACGTCGTTGAAGTAGTGTATTTCGCCGTCGAGGTCCGTCGTAATGAGGAGGTTGGTCATCGAGGAGAAGACGTTCTCCTGGTAGCGCTCGAGGGCCTCGATCTGCCGGAGCTTCGCCTTGAGCTCGTCGAGGAGCTCGGTGTTGTGGAGCATTCCCGCGGCAAGCTTGGTAAAGGCGTCGAGAAAGGAGAAACGCTCCCTACCGAAGAAGGAGTCCTGCCTGCCGTTCAGGATCAGAATCCCGATCTCCGCGGTCGGCGTGTAGAGGGGCAAGGCGATGGCGCTGTTCATCGCGTCGTTCAAGAATATCTCGGCGAAGAAGGGCTCCCCCCGGCGAAGCACCACCAGTGTCTCCCGGGAGTCCCGAAGAAAGTCTACAAGCTCTCCCCGCCGTTTTAGCTGTTTGGGGACGTCGAAGCGTCCCCGGCGGTAGAGAAGATTCAGGGAAGTCGGGGAATCCTCGTCGTACAAGTAGAGACAGGCAAGGTCGCTCCGGGATATGTCGACGGCTTGGTCGACGAGAACGGAGATAAGATCCGAGGCAGCCGTCTCCCGGGAGAGGATCGAGCTGGCACGCACGAGCTCGTCAAATACTACCGCCGACGGCGCACTAAGAGAAGCTGGCACCTTTGTACATCCTTTTCGCCGCGTCTTTGCACAAACATAGCGCCGAAAAGCGGCTAATTCTACATCTTAACGGTAATCAGGAATCTACTCGCGGGGCCGGAAGTAGTATCTGCCCCCGATTCCTCCGGTAAAGTCGGCGGAGCTTTCGGGATAGAGTTGAAGTCCCGGAGCCAACTCCAAGAAGAGCTCGATGGGCACGGTTTCGAAGAAGTAGCCCGCCCCGAGGGGAACCCGGATACCGAACTCCGGGTCGTCGGCAAAGATGACCTTACCACCGACCCCAACATAGGGAAGCAGCTCCCCCTCTTCGATACCGACGGGGCTCGCAAAATGGTAGTGATAGCTCCCGTGGAGGTAGAGCGACCCGTCCCCGACGAAGGACCAGGCGACCGCCGCGTCGAGGGCCGACCGATCACCCATCCACACCTTAGCGGTAAGCCCCGTGGGCTCCCCGAGAACGATACCGGCGCCGAAACCGCGCCACTGGACATCCTGTAGCCGGGTCCTTCCCTCTCCATCGGAATCCTGGGCGTCGACGGTGCCTACCGCCACAAATGATAAAGCAAAGCAGAAGATTCCTATTACGGCGATTGAAGGTTTCACAGATACGCTCCTTTCTTTCTTAGACGCGCCAGAACCGGGGCACAAGGATAACCAACACCGTGTACACCTCGAGGCGGCCAAGCATCATGATAAAGCTAAGAAACCATTTAATATAGTCGGGGAAGAAAAAATAGTTTTCCGTCGGCCCGACCAGGGCAAAGCCGGGACCAATGTTCCCTAAGGTTACCAACGCCGTGGAGAAACTCGTGGTGATGTCGTACCCCCCGGTGGCGACGACAAGGGTCGTCAAAAGTAGGCAGGAGATGTAGAGGACGACGAACCCGGCGATGGTGTAGACGACGTCCTTTCGGAGCGTTTGTCCGCTCATCTCGATGCGGAAGACGCCCCGGGGGTGGACCATGTAGCGCATTTCGTTGAGGGCCAGTCGGAACATCGTAATGACCCGGACGATCTTTATCCCGCCTCCGGTGGAGCCCGCGCAGCCGCCGAAGAACATCAGGACAAAGAGCGTCAATTGGGCCAAGGCGGGCCAGGCGTCGAAGTCTGCCGTGGCGTAGCCCGTGGTCGTCAGGATACTCGCCACCTGAAAGGCGCCGTACCGGAGGCTCTCTCCCACCCCGGAATAGGCCCTCTCGCTGTAGAGGCTCGCGGAGACGATGATACTCGCAACGGCGAAGACGGCCAGATACGCCTTGAGCTCGGTATCCGTCGCCAGGCTCCGGAATCGCCCGGTTACCACCCGAAAGTAGAGGGCGAAGTTGATACCGGCCATCACCATAAAGACGGTTATGACGATATGGATAAAGGGCGAGGAGTAGTGCCCAACGCTCGCGTTTTTCGGGGAGAATCCGCCGGTCGCCAGGGTCCCGAAGGTGTGGGTCAGCGCGTCGAAGAGATCCATCCCACCGAGCGTCAAGAGGGCCGTCTCGGCGACCGTCAGGGCGAGATAGGCGAGCCAGAGAATCTTTGCCGTCGCCGCCACCCGGGGGGCAATCTTATCGACCGTGGGCCCCGGGGCCTCGGCTTTGAGGAGTTGGAAGCCGCCGATGCCGAGAAGGGGAAAAATGGCGACCGTAAGGACGATAATACCCATTCCGCCGAGCCAGTGGGTCAGGGAGCGCCAGAAGAGGATGGATTTCGGGACGCTTTCGATGGCGGTAAGAATGCTGGCCCCGGTGGTCGTAAAGCCCGACATCGTCTCGAAGTAGGCGTCGACATACCGGGGAATCGCCCCGGAGAGGTACATCGGAAAGGCCCCCAGGGCGCTCGCGGCGATCCAGCTGAGGGTCACCATCAGAAAGCCGTCCCGGGTCGAGAAGTTCGCCGATTCCCGGCGACTGAGCACCAGGTACGCCGCCGCCAGGACCAGCATTCCCGCCGCGGGAATCAGAAAGGCGTTGTAGAGGTCCTCCTCTCCGTAGTACCAGGCGGGAATCAAGGCGGTCAGCATAAAGAGGGTAATAACGACGAGCAGGACCGCGACGACCCGGAGTACCAGCTTTAAGTTCATGGGGCCGTCGTGAAGGTCTCTTGCACCCGGTTAATCGACTCTTTCTTCGCGATAACGATGGTGTTGTCCCCCGCCTCGAAGACGTAGTGTCCCGAGGGAACCACGTTCTGCTCTCCCCGGTTCACCGAAACGATAAGCGTGCTCGGCGGAAGCCGCAGACTATCGAGGCGCTGACCGTCGGCCCGGCTTGCGGCCTCGACGGTAAGCTCGAGGACCTCCACCTTGCCGTCCGAGATCGAGTGGACGCTCTGGATATTGCCCCGTCGAATAAACTTGAGGACTCCGGAGACGACCGCGTTCTTGAGGCTGACGGCGACGTCGATGCCGAGATTGGTCGCGATGTTGACGTAGTTCGCCTTGCTCACGAGGACGACCGTCCGTTGGATTCCGAAGGTCTTCGCGTAGATGGCGCTGATCATGTTCAGCTCTTGATTCTCCGTCGCAACGATAATCAGGTCCGCGTTGGCCAGATTTTCCTCTTCGAAGACGCCCTCGTCGGAGATGTCGGCGTTGATAACGAGGGCCTCGGGAAACCGTTCCGAGAGTACCTTGCACTTGGCGTAATCCCGCTCGACTACCTTTATTTCCCGCTTGGGGCCCTTGGGAGAGGAATCGAGGAGCCGTCGCAGGATGTTCGTGCCTTTCTTTCCCCCGGCAAGGAGGTGATCTACTACCTGGGTTCCGATCTTCCCGCCCCCGACAATGACGATACGCCGCAAGGTGCGGCGGTGCTTACCGATTCGGGAGAACAGCTTCTCGAAGTCCTCTTCTGTCGCGGCAATATAGAGAACGTCTCCCTGACGGATGGTCGTCTTGCCCGAGGGGATAATGTATTCGTTGTCCCGGACCACAACGGCAACGAGAAAGCTTCCCGGAAGGCTCTTACTTGCCTCGGACAATAGCTGGTCACGGAAGGGGGACTCCCGGTCGATGGTAATGCTCCGCATCTGGACGGTTGTCCGCTTAAAGAGCATCACGTCGCTTACGGCGCCCCGGTCGATGGTCCGGATAATCGCGCTCGCCGCCTCGGTCTCCGGGTTGACGATGTAGTCGATTCCGAGAAAGGCCTTCTCGGTGGACCTGAGGGTGGAGTAATCAATGCTCCGAACCCGGGCGATGGTCCGGGCTTTGGACGATTCTCCCTCCACCACCGCGCAGGCAATAAGATTGACCTCGTCGGAGTCGGTAACTGCGATAAAAAAGTCTGCCCGGGCCACATCGGCGCGCCGAAGAGCCTCGATGCTGTTGCCGGCGTCGTTTATGACCATGCAGTCGAGGCGATTCATCGCGTACTGCGCGTGACCGGCGTCCTTCTCGATCAGGACAACATCGTGATGCTCTTCTATCAGTTGTCGGGCAATTTGAAAGCCGACGGCGCCTGCGCCGACTATAACCACTCTCACGGCGAAACATTTATAGCAGGGGCTCCGGTCACTGTCAAACAGAAGAGAGTGCTCCCAAAATTGTGTTCGTCTCTTTCGAGCGGCTATACTGAAAGCATGGGCGTTCGTCTCGGAAGCTGCAGTTGGAAGTTCCCCTCCTGGGAGGGCCTGGTCTATTCGGCGGCGGAGGGAATCGACTATCTCGCGGAATACTCCCGGCGGTTCTCCATGGTAGAGATCGACCAGTGGTTCTGGTCCCTCTTCGGCCCCGACTCGATCGGCCTGCCGCGGAGCACCGACGTCGAGACTTACCGCTCCTCGGTACCCGAGGATTTTCGCTTTACCGTCAAGGCTCCGAACAGCGTTACCCTGACCCACTTCTACAAACACGACAAGAAGCACGGCGGGGAGATCAACCCCTACTTCTTCTCTCCGGAACTGATGCGGGACTTTCTCGCAGCCTTGGAACCGATGCGGCACCAGATCTCTTCGGTGATGTTTCAGTTCGAATACCTGAACAAGCACAAGATGCCGGGGTTGCACGAGTTTCTCAGCCGTTTCGACGACTTTGTCCGGGCGATTCCCCGGGGGTGGCCCTACGCCGTGGAAGTGCGCAATCCCAACTACCTAAAGCCGCCCTACTTCGAGTTCCTCCGGGAACGGGGTCTCTCGGCGGTCCTGGTGCAGGGCTACTTCCTCCCGCCCCTCGTCGAGACCTACCGGGTTTCGGGCGGACCCGAGGGTCTTGTCTCTCCGGTGGTCATGAGGTTGATGGGCCCCGACCGCAAGGCCATCGAAGAGAAGACGAAGAAGCAGTGGAACGCCCTCGCCGAAGACCGCTCGGAGGAGCTCGAAGGCATCGCCCAAACAATCGAGGAGCTCCGGCGCGCAGGCCACGAGGTTATCGTCAACGTGAACAACCACTACGAGGGCTCGGCACCGATCAGCCTCGAGCGCCTGGCGAAGCTTCTCGGGCGGTT
>CAYPUT010000011.1:0-38628 GCA_964413945.1 uncultured Spirochaetaceae bacterium | reverse complement strand
CTCCTGGGACACCGGAGAAAAGTGTACGCCGCCGGAGGTTCGGGTGTAAACCAGCTTGCCCGGGGCTATGCCGAGTAGCTCGGCGCTTTGACCTTTGTACCCGGCGTGCCGACGCCCTTCGGTTTCCAGCCCTTAATCGTTCTGCAGGAGAAAACGCTATTCCGGTAGTCGGCCAAACGGTCGAGGTCGCTCTCGAGCGCGCCGCTCTCCAGCCGGGCGGAGGCGACGGCATCGTGGACGAAGCGCAACCGGGGATCTCCAAGGGGATCGGAGGAGTAGTGGACCCACTGACCCTTCTTTTCCGAAGCCAGAAGCCCTTCCCGGACCAGTCGCCCGAGGTGCCGGGAGGCGTTGGACTGGCGCACCCCGAGGATCGCCTCCACCTCGCAGGCACAGAGGTCCCCGGCTTCGAGAATCAGGCTGATTATACGCAGGCGTGTCTCGTCGGCGAGGGCTTTCAAAACGGCGACGGTATTCATGTAGGGCTAAGCCACCGCCTGCCGCTCTTCGAAATTCGTTCGAGTCCGGTTGGTAAAGCGGACCAGGCTGAGCATCACCGGCACCTCGACCAAGACACCGACGACCGTCGCCAGGGCCGCGCCGGAGGTTAGGCCGAAGAGGCTAATCGCCACCGCTACGGCCAACTCGAAGAAGTTACTCGCACCGATCATCGCCCCGGGGCCGGCGACGGGGTGGGGGAGCCTCCAAAACCAGGCCCAACCGTAGGCTATCGTGTAGATTAGGTAGGTTTGGACAACCAGCGGCACCGCGATAAGGAGTATGTGGATCGGGTTCCCGAGAATAATCTCCCCCTGGAAAGAGAAAAGGATTATTAGCGTCAACAGCAGTCCCACCGTGGTAACGCCGTTGAACTTCGCGATAAAGACGTTCTCGAAATAGTCGAGACCCCGCTTCCCTACGATGAGTACCCGGGATATCCACCCGGCGGCAAGCGGAAGAACGACGAAGAGGCCGACCGAAAGCAGGAGGGTGTCCCAGGGAATCGCGATGTCGCTGATGCCCAGGAGAAAGGCGACGATCGGCGTAAAAGCGACGAGGATAATAAGGTCGTTCACCGCCACCTGAACCAGGGTGTAGGCCGGATCCCCGTCTGAGAGATGGCTCCAGACAAAGACCATCGCGGTGCAGGGGGCCGCTCCGAGGAGCACGGCTCCGGCGAGGTACTCGGTGGCCAGCCCGGGCTCTATCCAAGGCCGAAAGAGAACCTTCAGGAAGAGCCAGGCGATGACGTACATGGTAAAGGGCTTAATTAGCCAGTTCGTCACCGTTGTGACGGCAAGGCCCTTTGGCTGTTTTGTCGCCCGGACGATGCTGGCAAAGTCGACTTTGAGCATCATCGGGTAGATCATCAGCCAGATCAATACCGCCACCGGAAGGGATACTCGGGCGTACTCTAGGCGGCTCAAGAACTCCGGCGCCGCCGGTAAAAATCGACCGACGAGAACACCGACCGCGATACAGGAGATGACCCACACGGTTAAGTATTTTTCGAAAAAGCCTATCTGGCGTTCCGGCCGAGAGTCGGACATAGCATGCTCCTCATATGAGTGGATGCTCATATAATCATTCTAAAAGGCGCAAGTGTCAATCGGCGCGGTTAGACGCCGCGGTTAGACAAACCAGATAGCGGCCCCGAGAAGGGCGAATACCGCTCCCATCGCAAACTTGGCCGTTCCCGCCCGACGGGAGAACCAGGTGCCGATACGCCGGGAGCTTACCCCGTAGTAGACGGCCAAGACGACGATTAGCAAGGGGATGATAAAGGCAAGGTTGTAGGCCCCCAGCGCCGCGACCTCTGCCGGGCGCGTCGATCCGGTCTGGACGAGATAGGCGATGGTCGGCAGGTAGAGCTGCCCGGTACAGGCGAGCTCGAGAATCGACACCATAAAGGCGAGCCCGATGGTGGCAAAAACAAGGCCCCCTCCGCGAACCCTGGAGCGGATTACCGAGTGGATTCGTCGCTTTGCCCGGGCCGAAAGCTGGAGCACCGCCTCGGAGCTCTTCCCCTGGTGGATCAGGATGCCGTCTCGAATGGCCAGCACCGCGAACACCGCGGTACCGGCGCTTACGACGACCCGGAGCCAGAAGCGCAGAAGAGGCGCGTCCATCGCTTCCCGAAGGACCGATAGCAGCCCGAAGCCGATCGCGAAGTAGGTGGCAAAGATCGTCGCGGCGAAGAGCAACCCCGTAGCGAGAATCTGCTTCTTGCTTCGTCCTACGAGGGCCAGAAACGAGAGAAGAAAGACCGCGGTCGCGAAGGCACAGGGGTTGATGCCGTCGGCGAGACCGGCAAGAAGAATCGGCAAAAAGGGTAGGAATCCCTCGGTCGCAGTCGCGACGGAGCTGCCGCCGAGGGAGCCGTCCATGGTCTGGGGTACCTGGGGCCGGAACTGACCGTGGGTCGAGAAATAGCGAAGCTCCTCTTCGAGACCACGTTCAATGGCCGAATTGCCCTGGTAGCCGTTGTTCCCGATAAAGAGCACCGGAAAGATGCGGAAGTCGCGATCCATCTCGGCAAGGCGCTCCCGGCAGGCCTCGTACCCCTCGGCACTAAGGATGTCCCGGGTGGTAACGTCGATCGAGACCTCGTGCTCCTGCTCCACCTTCGGGATCGTCTTCTCCACGAAGGTGTCGCAGTGGCTGCAGCCGATCTCTCCGTAATAGGTCACCTCGATGGTCGGCGTGTCGGCCGCCGCGAGGCCCCCTCCGCCGTGAAGGAGGAGGACCAAGAAGAGAAAAGACAGGAAGCCGGGCCGAAGGGTCTGCCGGGGCGCCGTCGCCATCTAAGCTACGAAGTTCCCGTACATCATTCCCGCCGCGGTAGAGAGGACCACGACAAGGCCGACATAGGCGAGGGTCTTCTTGGGCCCCAACTCTCCGCCGATCACGAGCAGCGAAGGCAGTGACAGCGACGGTCCGGCAAGGAGTAGCGCCAGGGCGGGGCCCTGGTTCATTCCGGCGCCTATGAGGCCCTGCATGATGGGCACCTCGGTAAGGGTGGCAAAGTACATCAGGGCCCCGGCGACGGAGGCCATCAAATTGCTCCCCAGGGAGTTCGTGCCCACGAGGCTCGCGACCCAGCTTTCGGGAATCAGCGCCATGTGGCCCGGACGGCCGAGGAGGAAGCCCGCTACCAAGACGCCTGCGAAGAGAAGCGGAAGAATCTGAACCGAGAAGTCCCGGGTAGCCGTAACCCAGTCGGAAATCTCACGCTTTTTGAACCAACGCACCAGGGAGAAGAGCAGGACCAGGCCGAAGGCACCGACGATTGCCCACCTCCACTGGTAGAGAAAGTCCCACCAGCCGACCGAGCCGCCCGAGGGGGCCCAGTTCAGAAAGATCAGAATACCGATCATCGACGCCATGTAGATGACGGTCTTGCCGATACCCCGGGATTCGTCGTCGTCGAAGGTCTGGAACATCGCCGCGTTGGTGGCGCGCTCCTTGTCCTCCCGGAAGAAGAGCAGCTGCATCGCGAGACCGATGACAAAGGCAAAGACGATCGCTCCGACGGCCCGGGCCACGCCGAGCTGAAGGCCCAAGACCTTCGCGGTCAGAATAATCGCTAAGACGTTTATCGCCGGTCCGGAGTAGAGAAAGCTAACAGCCGGTCCGAGACCCGCACCCTTCTTGTAGATACCCTTAAAGAGGGGCAGCACCGTGCAGGAGCAGACGGCGAGGATGGTGCCGGAGACGGAGGCCACGCTGTAGGCCACGAGCTTCGGCGCCTCGGGGCCCAGGTACTTGATGACCGCTTGCTGGTTCAAGAAGACGGTGATGGCCCCGGCGATAAAGAACGCCGGCACCAGGCAGAGGAGGACGTGCTCCTTAGCGTACTCGCCGAGCATCAAGAACGCCTCGGTTACCGCGGCGGTCACTCGGGGGGCGGACCAAGGAACGAAAAAGGCTATGAGAAATATTCCAGCCATAACGGTCAGGAGGCGGTTCTTCTTCTCGCCCCAGAAGCGTTTTAGCAGGCCGGGACGGCGAGGGGGGGCCTCTGTGTTTTGTCCGTTACCCGATGGGGCAGTTTTCGTAGCTGTGCTCTCTATGCTCATGAGCTCTTTCCTATCCGTTTTTCTATGATGTCTCGTATCTCCTCGGAGGAGAGAACCTTCCCCGCCTGGAGCAACTCGCCGTCGATTGCGAGCCCCGGAGATACGAGCATCCCCATCTCCATCATCACGTCAAGGTCGGTGACCTCTTCCATTTCGATGTCGCCGGCGCCGGACTGCCCCAGCGCCGATACGGCTTCGGCGGCATTCGCCTTCAGCAGCCGGCATTTCGGACAGCCGGTGCCGAGAATCTGTAGCGTCATGCGGTGTACGCTTTGATGGTCTCTTCGATCTCTTCCGGGGAGAAGACCTTCCCGAACTTTTGGACCGTCCCGTCGATGGCGAGGCCCGGCGTCCGCATGACACCCATCTCCACAATCTGGTCCATATTGGTTACCTTCTCGAAGTCGGCTTCGATACCCAGGCGGGAAACCGCCTCCCGGGCGTTCTTTTCGAGGTTTTGGCAGTTCGGGCAACCGGAGCCGAGTATTTGAATAGTCATAGATACCTCCATTGAGTGATTACTTGGCTATATATACAACAACGCAGTCAATTCGTCAAGCGGGTTGGGTCTCTTCCATGACGCCGCCGCGTAGAACACAATCGTAAACATTTGAAACCGTCCTGATTATTGATTACATTGCCAAATACGCAGCAGATCGCTCTTTAGGGCAATCCGCGTTATTGCGATCTTAACGATAAGGGCGGAATAAGAATGGCCACACAGGAGTACTCGGTTGATTTGACCCGGGCTGAGGACGGAAATACGGTGGACGCTTCGGTACGAGAGTTCGCGCTGACCCTAGGGAGCAAAGCCCGGGATATGTCGGTGGGGTTCAACCCGGTGGAGACCCTACTCTCGGCCGCCGGCGCCTGTATAACCTCTTCGTTAGGGCTTGTAGCAAATAACAGCGGTATCGAGATCGACGATCTGCGGGTTCACGCGGTGGGCACCAGGCAGGAAGACCCGCCGAGACTCATCAAGGTAACGTTAAAGCTTTCCGTCGGCTCTGCCGCCCCGGATCAGAAAATAGAAAGCGTCGTGAGAATCGCGACAAAGTCTTCGACGGTGGTCTCTACTCTCCGGGAGGCTCTCGATTTGAGTGTAGAGTGGAGTCGGACCGGCTAAACCGCGCGCGTTGACAACTCGTGGAGTAATTGGCAACATATGCAAGAAATGATGACGGAGCAGGACAGACTAAAAGCCGACGCCCGGGCCGGGGTACTCAAGGCGCTCGCCCATCCCACCCGGGTCTATATGGTCGATGTAATTGCCCGGGAGGGCCCTCAATGCGTCTGCGAGCTGACCGAGCGGGTCGGCGTCGATACCTCCACCGTGTCGCGGCACCTGTCGCTTCTCAAGAGCGCCGGCCTCCTCTTTGACCGCAAAGAGGGAACTACCGTCTACTACGACTTAGCCTGCGACTGCATCTCGGACTTTATGAGCGGTCTCGAAGGAGTGCTTCGTGCGAAACACCAACGGGAGCAGGCCGCCTTCAGCGCCGTGGTCGCGAAAAGCTGAACCTCACTCTTCGTTCCCAAAACGTCTCAGTACTTCTACCAATTCGCCAAGGGCTTTCTCAAGAGCCGGATGAATCGGGTTCAAGGTAAAGGCGACGCAGGTTTCTCCGCCGAAGTAACCGACGTAGTACAGGCACTCCAAGGTAGAGTCGGAGAGCCGGTCTAAGAATCCCTCGAGCCGCTCCCGGACGATCGGGTTGTACCACAGTATCGAGAACTCCCTTTTCGCCGCGGAAACAGAGGTGACGTCGAGGTTTTCTTCGTCCTCTATGGGAATACTTCCCCGGCGGAGTCTTTCGGATTCCGCAATGTGGCCGATACCCGGTGGGAGGCGGTCGTAGTAGACCGTAAACAAAAGAAGGTCTTCTCGCTTGAGAATCCACTGCGAAATGGGAAGGTAGAGGATCGCATGTCGAGGGAGTGTGGTCAGCGTGCCTTCGAGACGTCGGAAGGGGTCGGCAAGGGTATAGACGAAGTTGTATCCGACCGTGCCGCCGATGTTGGTATACTCGGTATCGACAGGGGCAAAGGCTCGCTCCAGCGCCCGAGTAGCGGAAAGGAGCACCGCGGTGTTTTCCCTGCCTCCGCGGTACCACCGGATACCCAGCACCGCCGCAATGGCGACGATTACCAGGAGCAAGGGGTCCATGACATCCCCCCGTCAGACGAGCTGGACATCCAGATCGGGGAATTCCATGCTCAGTTCCTCGACCAGGCGTCGGCGCAACCCCGAAATAATCACCGAAGCAATGCCGATGCAGGCGGGGCACGACGGCTGGTGGGAGAGAAAGTCGGTAAAGACGTAGAGCTCTTTCTCTTTTTCGTTGTATCGGAGGCGCTCGACAATCCCCAACCGAGCTAAGGAGTAGCCGCTTTCCGGGTCTCTGACTCGATCGAGAACGGCGTCGATCTTCTTTGCCATCTCGGGGTCCATTACGCCTCCTTCGGGGGACTGCTCTTCGGATGCGCCTCGACCAATTCCGAAAACCATCGGTAGACGGCTCCGATTGCCCCCTCGACTTCCCCGGGTGCAGGAATAAGAAAGACGAACAAGCGGTCTTGTTCCGGAACCAGAGCCACATGACGGAGCGGTCCGGGATCTGCGCCGATCATTTGCCGGCACTGCTCTATCCGGCTCTTGACCTCGTCGTCCTGATAGTAAAGAAAAAAGGTTCGTTGCCCCCACTGGATAGTCTCTCGCTGCAGGGAGTCGGCGTTAGATATTTTTGCGCCGGCGAAGTTGGCGTAGGACTTCTCGATGAGGTGCCCTTCCCGGAGTCTACCGGTAACCTTGGGAGAAAGGTGGAAGGTTAGAAAGAGGCGGTCGTAGCGGCGGATCAGCCGGGAGAAGGGGTACCAGAGCCAGGATTGCCTCGGGAGCAGGGTCATCGTGGCGTCTACCTGTTTTACCGATCGGTTCCGGTGGGGAACGAAGTTGGCATGGTAGCCGGTAAGGCCCCCGATGTTGGTAAAGGTCTGGTCCTTCGGACTCAAAACCGCCGTTATCTCGTTAAAGACGGAGGTGGTTATCCGACGGATCCGGCGCCGTCCCCACCCGTAACCGAGGGTCAGGAGGATCGTCCCTGCCACAAAGAGATAAAAAACCGGCTGGTTCGCTACTTCGGTGCCGTTGAACACGCCGCCTCCTTAGATCAGCCTACCGAAAGGCTTCCGTTACGTCAAAATCGATGCGATACGAATTAGCCCGATCGACCGCCATGTTAAGGGGAACCCGGGCGATATGGACGCCGTTCGGATTCTCGCCGAAGAGCTCTTTCTCCACCCTGTCGGCCGTGTCAACAAGGCGATCCTCGAACTTGTTGTTAAACCCCGCACGAAGCGGTAACTGAAGGTCGTTCAACCCTACGAGGATTCGCTGAGATTCTTTTAGGGAAAGGTAATCGGGATTGAAGACCACGGCGATGCTGTTGTCCTTGCCCTTTAGCTCCTTGTAGACGTTTACGTAGCGTTGCCATATGTCGTTGAGCTTCCGCATGACCGTGTCGTCTTTCTCGTCGTAGGCAAGACGGAAACCTTCCTCGTTGTACTTGCCGGTAATGTTATGGATCGTATGCCGCTTTTCCAGAATCTGTTGGCGGATGCGCCGTAGGCGGTCCACCCAGGTAATGCTGATGTTCGGAAGCGCGAGTATCCGCAAGGTCAGCCCCGTGGGAGGGGTGTCGAAGACCACGAAGTCGAAGCTCCGTTCCGTTCGGAGAATCTCTTCGAGGATGGTAAGGGATGCGTATTCTTCGACTCCGGGGGAGTAGCGAAGGACCTTGAAGTACATGTCGAAATTGAAGGCCCGGGTGTAGCTGTAGACCTCGGTCAAAACGTCGATGTTCTGCTCTATGTACGCCGAAGCCGCCTTGTCGAGATTCGCCTCTTGAAGGTAGAGGTTCTTCCCGAACTTGCTCTTCTTATGGCTTACCGCGGTCTCGAAGATATCCGCGACGTTGTGGGCGGGATCTATAGAGACCAATAGTGTCGAATACCCGAGCTCGGATAGCTGCCAAGCACAGGTCGCGGAGAGGGTAGATTTTCCCACCCCGCCTTTTCCGGTGAAGAAGATTGTCTTCATGCTTACTCGCTTCTGTGGGTTCCGGCGTCGGGCGCTGGTGCCCGGGTCACGTGACGTCGAAACAGCCGGACAATTCCGCCAACGCGTCGGTGGCGTTCTCGGAGCGGCGGTTGACTACTTTGATTTCATGCTCGAGGTAGGGGAGGAGCTCCGCCGAAATAAACGACGGCGGAGCCGGTACCCCGGTAAAGGAACCCATCAAGAGCAAGACGAACATGTTCTCGAGTTCCCGAACCTCGCATTCGGTAAGGCCCACCGCTCGGTTGCGGTGGGCCGTGTCCATGGTTTGAAAGAAGGCTATTAGGAACCGAAAGAGCCTTTTAACCGGATTCATCTAGTCCTTACGCCGTGTCCTGCTGCGTGTCCGCCAGTGGGGTGTTTCTCGTCTTGAAGAAGTCGATGATAAAGACGAAGTTGATCACCAGCATGAGGGCCGTGATGACGCCGACGGTGCCTCCGGTGGCAGGATTGGCCGCGAAGGTTACCGGAATCACCACAGCCAGATACCAGAACATAGCGGCGGTAACCGTAATCCAGAGACCCATAGCGGGAATAAAGGCGTAAGTCGCCTTGGTCTTTAGACGCTTGGATACCCAGGCGGTCCCGGTAAGGAGGGCGATTGCCGCGATAAGCTGGTTGGCGCTTCCGAAGGAGGGCCACAAGAGACCGAAGCTGCCGCTCCAGCCGAGGTAGATACCGATGGCGGCGGGGATAATCGAGGCGACCCAGCGGTTGGAAAGAACGCGGTAGGCTCCCTCGGAGGTCTTCTTAAGCGGAAGGAAAATCTCCGCCAGGGTGTAACGCGCCAACCGGTTGGTGCTGTCGAGGGTCGTCAAGGCAAAGGAAGAGACCCACATACCGGCGATAATGCTCAAAAAGGTTCTTGGAATGAACGCGAGCCAGGTGTCGCCGATCATGGCGGCCCATGTTTCGGAGAACATCGCCGCGTTGGGGTACGAACCGGACATAGCCGGCGTGTACTGGGTTGCCCATCCGGCTGCGGTTATGGTCTGTCCGGCGTTCGTCATCACCTGCATACCCCATCCGGCAACCGCGATAACGACGATGGTCGAGAGAAACCCCTCGACGAGCATGACCCCGTACCCGATCGGGAGCCCCGCCTTCTCGCTCGTGAGCTGCTTCGAGGTCGTTCCGGAAGCAACGAGGGAGTGGAACCCCGAAAGCGAACCGCAGGCGATAATCAGCGGTATGACCGGCCAGAAGGGAGTTGGCTGCCCGGCGGAGATGATCGGCGAGAACGAGGTGAAGGCCGGAGCGGTAAAGCCCTTGAAGGCGAAGATCGCCCCGAATCCGCCGAGAATCAGCCCGGCGTAGAGCAACCAGGCGTTCAGATAATCCCGGGGTTGCAGAAGGACCTGCACCGGGAGCGCCGCGGCGATGATGATATAGAAGAACATCGCCAGGAACCAGAAATTCCGGCTTGCGACCAGCGGAAAGATACCCGCGAGGTAGATTACCAGGATAAGGAGCGCGATGCCGATCGCGGTGGTAATCGCGAAGGGTATCTTGGTCTTGTACATCAAGAACCCCTGGAGTATCGCGGCGATTAGGAGGTAGGCTGCTGCCGCCGGGATACCCGGGTTCGCAAGGAACATTCCGCCGAGGACCGCCGCGAAGGCCGCCACGACGAGAATAAGCAGGAAGAAGACGAGAACGTAAAAAAGGTAGCCTGTCCGTTTGTGGAAAAGGTCGGATGCGACGAACTGGATTGACTTTCCGTCGTATCGGACCGATGCCATAACCGCCAGGTAATCATGAACCGCGCCGATAAAGATGTTTCCGAACCAGACCCAGGCGAGGGCGGGAACCCAGCCCCAGGCCATCGCGACCACCGGTCCGACGATCGGTGCGGCTCCGGCTACCGACGCAAAATGGTGGCCGAAGAGAACCGACGTCCGGGTCGGAACGTAGTCGACGCCGTCGTACAAGCGATGTGCAGGCGTTTTTATGTCGTTGTCCGCCTTGACAACCTCCGTCTCCATCTTTTTTCCGTAGACCAGGTACAACGCCCCGTATACTACGGCACCCACGATTACGATGATGGTGGTCATTTAGGTTCTTCCTCCTCTAAGGAATCGAGTGATAGAGAAAAACTAAGGTGTGCGCGCGTGGTTTCAGCTTACAAGAGGTCTCCTGAGCCGTCAACATTTTTATTACCAGGGGCAAACCTCATCGCCATGGGGCAGCGGCAGCCCGTCCCTCAACTTGCTTTTTCGGAGATGGTATAGTTATATTTACGGTATAGACTTAAACAGGAGGTCATGTGCTACAGTTCTATTTTCTCAGTATCTCTACGCTCCTTGTCGGGAGTTTGTCGATTATCTTCGCCGCTTCGGAAGAGTCCGTTCACAGTTTTCGGCGGTTTATCTCTGCGAGAACCGTCCGGATCACCATGGGGGTTCTTGCAGCCCTCGTTGGGGTTTTGAAGTTTTTCGTCCGGGCTCCCGGAGACAGCGTGGTTGTCGTCGGTGACCTGCTGCCGGCGGCGGCGGGAATCGCACTGGGTCTGGCCCTGCTTGCCGGCGCCTTAGGACGCCGGGCCGAAGAAAACGAGCCCCTCAAGAAGGTTCAGTCTATCAGCCGGTACTATCGAATACCCCTCGGTGTCGTCGGGATTGCGGCTGCTCTCGCCCACTTCTTCGTTCCCGAGGCGGTCATTCTCTAGCTTTTGTGATTATTCCGTTAAGGTCCGGGGTAACCTTGTCGGCGGGCCCGGCGCTGTGATACCTTGAGGCCAACGAGGAGGTAATGCCTATGCCTTTAGACAATATCGGAAGCGCTTATACGGACATGTCGACATCCCAGACTCAGATCGAAGCCCAAGCGAAGGTCATGAGCGAAGCAATCGACACCATGGAGATGCAGGGCGAGGCTGCGGTGCAGCTTATTCAGGGTGCATCGGAGATGACCTCGTCTCAGCCCATTACCGATCCCGCCCTCGGGCAGAACGTCGACCTGACCGCTTAAGCCTATCGATCTACCTCATAAGGGCCGATTCGTCGGCCCTTTTTTTGTTTGACCTTATCGTAGAAAGAGGAAGTCTATGAAGTTTCGGGTATGGCCCGGCCGGTCCTATCCCCTTGGGGCCACCTGGGACGGCAGCGGCACCAATTTCGCCCTGTTTTCGGCCCACGCCGAACGAGTAGATCTGGTCCTCTTCGACGATGATGGATCCCGGGAGATCGCCACGATCAGTCTTCCGGAGTACACCCACGAAATCTGGCACGGCTATCTGCCGGACATTCGTCCGGGACAGCTCTACGGTTATCGCGTTTACGGTCCGTATAAACCGGAAGAGGGACATCGGTTCAATCACCACAAACTGGTATTGGACCCCTACGCCAAGGAGCTCTCGGGGGCTCTCCGATGGCACGACGCCCAGTTCGGCTATGTCGTTGGGGGCGAGGGGGAAGACCTCTCTTTCGACACGCGGGATAACGCCGCCTACATGCCCAAATGCCGGGTTATCGACCCGGCGTTTACCTGGTCCGAGGAGCCGCCTCCGCGAACCTCCCCGGATCAGTCGATTATCTACGAGCTCCACGTCCGCGGATACACCCGGCTCCACCCGGACGTGTTCGCCCCGGCGCGTGGCACCTTCGGGGGTTTGGCGAATCCCTCGGTGGTCGCCTATCTGCGGGATCTGGGGGTTACCGCGATCGAATTGCTCCCGGTCCACGCCTTTGTGCAGGACCGCATCCTGGTCGAAAAGGGGCTGCGGAATTACTGGGGGTACAACAGCATCGGGTTTTTCGCCCCGGAACCGCTCTATCTGGGGAAGGACGGCTTGCGCGATTTTAAGACCTTCGTCCAAGTAATGCACGACAACGGAATCGAGGTACTCCTCGACGTCGTCTACAACCACACCGCCGAGGGAAACCATCTCGGGCCGACCCTCTGTTTCCGGGGTATCGACAACCGGTCGTACTACTACCTCTCGGAAGAGAATTTCCGGTACTACAACGACTTTACCGGTACCGGGAATGCTCTCGAGTTACGGCACCCCCAGGTTCTTCGGATGGTAACGGACTCTCTACGCTATTGGGTCGAGGAGATGCACGTCGACGGATTCCGCTTCGACCTGGCGACAACCCTTGCCCGGGTCCACGGCGAGTTTGACCAAGATGCCGGTTTTCTCGACGCAATCGCTCAGGATCCGGTGCTTTCGGCGACCAAGCTGATCGCCGAGCCCTGGGACACGGGCCCCGGGGGGTATCGGCTCGGCGAGTTCCCGCCGAATTGGGCCGAATGGAACGACCGGTACCGGGACACCGTCCGCCGCTTCTGGAAGGGCGATCACGGTCAGTTGGGAGAGTTCGCGTCCCGCCTGTCCGGCTCCAGCGATATCTACGACAATCGAGGCCGGCGCCCCTGGGCGTCGATCAACTTCGTGACCGCCCACGACGGCTTTACCCTTCGCGATCTGGTGAGCTACAACGAGAAGCACAACGAGGCCAACCAAGAGGGAAACCGTGACGGCGCCGACGATAATCAGAGCTGGAACTTAGGGGTCGAGGGAGAGACGAACGACCCGACGATTCTCGATGACCGGCGGCGGCAGGCACGGAACTTTCTCTTTACGCTTCTCTTGTCCCAGGGAGTGCCCATGTTGCCCGCGGGAGACGAGTTCCGGCGAACCCAAGGGGGAAACAACAACGCCTATTGCCAAGACAACGAAACCAGTTGGATAGACTGGACCGGAGTAGAGTACGAGGAGCTCGTATCCTTTACCCGGAGGCTTATCGCTCTACGGAAGAACCATATTGTCTTTCGGCGGTCGCGGTTCTTCCACGGAGAGAAGATTCCCGGGACCGAGACCAAGGACGTTACCTGGATTCGGCTCGACGGCAAGGAAATGACCACCGACGACTGGGTAAACGGCAACTCCCGGGTTCTGGGGGTTCTCTTAAGCGGAGAAGCCGGCGCGCGGTTTCTGACCGAACGGGGGCAGCCGGAGCCGGACGACACCTTTCTTATGCTCTTTAACCCGTTGCAGGAAAACGTGCTTTGGCGCCTGCCGGGAGAACGGGTGGCACCCTGGCGAGTCGTCATCGATACGGCGGAAGCATCGCAGGTCGAGAGCGAGCGGGTTTCCGGCCGGAGCATCAAACAGGGGAGGATGAGTGCCCTCTTGTTGGTATCCGAAAGACAGGCGGATGAATGAGAGAGTATGGTTTCGGGCCCCGGAAGACCGAATCCGGAATGCAGTTCCGACTATGGGCGCCGGGGGCCGTGTCGGTAGCCCTTCAACGCTACGACGAGGCCGTCAATAAGACAGACCGTCTCCCGATGAAGGGGGGCGAAGGCGGGTGGTGGGTATCCGAGGCACTCGAAATCGCCGAAGGCTCCCTCTACCATTTCGCCATCGACGACGAGCTATTGGTTCCGGATCCCGCTTCCCGCTTTCAGCCGAAGGATGTCCACGGCCCGAGCATGCTCCTCGGATCCGCCTCCGGCCCCGGCGGCCGGGCTTCCTCGAGGTGGCGGGGCCGCCCTTGGGAAGAGACCGTTCTCTACGAGCTGCACCTCGGAACCTTCTCCCCCGGCGGAACCTACGCCGAGGCGGAAAAGCGTCTTCCGCATCTTGCCGAGCTAGGAATTACGGCGGTCGAGCTTATGCCCCTTTCGGATTTCTTCGGAAAACGAAACTGGGGGTACGACGGGGTGCTTCCCTACGCGCCGGACTCGGTGTACGGCCGGCCGGCGGAATTGCGCTCCCTCATCGAAGGGGCCCACGCTCTGGGGATGATGGTCTTTCTCGACGTGGTCTACAACCACTTCGGCCCCGAGGGGAACTACCTGCACGTCTATGCTCCGCAGTTCTTTACCGACCGCTTCGAAACCCCCTGGGGGGCCGCGATCGACTTCTCGCGGCCGGAGGTTCGGCGCTTCTTTATCGAGAACGCGATCTACTGGATTACGGAGTTCGGGTTCGACGGGCTCCGTCTCGATGCGGTCCACGCGATTGAAGATCCGTCGGAGACCCACATTCTAAACGAGTTGTCGACCCGGGTGCGGGAGGTCGTAGATCCCGGGCGTCACGTTCACCTAATCCTGGAGAACGACGCAAACCAAGCGCGGTATCTCGGAGAACGCCCGGGCAGCGGATACGACGCCCAATGGAACGACGACGCCCACCATGTGTATCACGTAATCGCCACCGGGGAAGACGACGGCTACTACCGGGATTACGCCGAAAGATGGGAAGAGCACCTTCTGCGCTTTCTGACGCAAGGGTTCGTCTATCAAGGTCAGGCCTCACCGTACCGCGGCGGCGAGGCCCGGGGAGAACCGTCTACCGGCTTACGGTCGACGGCCTTCGTCGACTTTCTTCAGAACCACGATCAGGTGGGGAACCGTCCCTTCGGCGACCGGCTTACCAAGCTTGTGCCGGGTATGCCCGGCGGGCCGCGGCGGATCGTTGCGCTTCAGTCGATCCTTCTGCTCTCTCCGCACATCCCGTTGCTCTTTATGGGCGAGGAGTGGGGGAGCCGGACCCCCTTTCTCTATTTTTGCGACTACCGAGGCGGCCTCGCCGAGGCGGTTACAGAGGGGAGACGACGGGAGTTTGCCGGTTTTTCAGGCTTTAGCGACCCCGCCTCCCGGGAAAGAATTCCCGACCCGAACGCCGAGGAAACCTTCGAGAAGAGCTTCCTCGACTGGGGCGACTTGGAAGCTTCCGACGCGCGGGAGTGGCTGGGACGAACGAGAGCGCTTCTGGAGATCCGCCGGAGGCAGGTGGTTCCCTTGCTGAAGCCGGGAGCCCCGGGGGACGCGTTGACCGCGAGTGCAAAAGCATCCCCCCTTCCCGGCGTGGTGCTTGTCCGTTGGGAGGCACCCCATGCTTGGTTGACCCTGGCGGCGAACCTATCCGAGGAGCCCCGGGACATAGAGCGGGATTCCCGGTACCTCGGGGAAGTCCGGGCCGGAGCCAATGCCTCGGTGGTTTGGAAGGTGGGGGAACAGGAGTCGAAGGACAACGGCCTCCACCTCGGTCCCTGGAGCGTCACCTGGCGGAGCCACAATGGATAGAAAGAGACCCCCGAGGGCAACCTATCGCCTTCAGTTCAACAAGGGCTTTACCTTCCGAGACGGCGAGGCCCTGGTAGCGTATCTTGACGCCCTTGGTGTAAGCCACGTCTACGCGTCTCCCCTGTTGAAGGCCCGCCCGGAATCGCCCCACGGGTACGACATCGTGGACCACGGGAGCCTCAACCCGGAGGTCGGCTCCGAGGAGGAGTTTCGGAGCTTTGTGGAGGCCCTCCACGGCCGGAACATGGGGCTGGTGATGGACTTTGTCCCGAACCACATGGGGGTTAACCACTCGGATAACGCCTGGTGGCTCAACGTCTTAGAATGGGGCCGAACGTCGCTTTACGCGGATTTCTTCGACATCGATTGGGAGCCCTCGGAGCGAAGCCTCCACGGAAAGCTTCTCCTGCCGGTTCTCGGAAAGCAGTACGGCGAGACCCTCCATTCCGGAGAGCTCTCGCTCCGGTTCGACCCGGAGTCCGGTACCTTTTCGGTCTTCTACTACGACCATCGCTTTCCGATCGCGCCGCCGAGCTATCGGCAGGTTCTCGCCGAGGCAATCCGTCTCGAGGCGCCGGCCGTCGAGACGCTCCGGCCCCTCCGGGACGGGTTCGGCCGGTTGCGGGCCGGGGGGAAACGCCCCCGGCATTACGGAGAGCTCCTCTCCCGGTCCGAACAGCTCAAGGAGGAGCTTTCCCGGCTCTACCAGAGCCACGATGCCGTCCGGAGCGCATTGGATAAGGCCGTTTCGCTCTACAACGGCGTTCCCGGGGAACCGAAGACCTTCGACGCCCTCCACCGGCTTTTGGAAGCCCAGGCGTACCGGGTGGCGTATTGGCGCCTTGCGGCGAACGAGATCAACTACCGCCGTTTCTTCGACATCAACGACCTTGCGGGTATCCGCATGGAGCGCGAAGAGGTATTCGGGCTTACCCACGAGCTCGTCCTGCGCCTTCTCAAGGAGGGGGCCCTCGACGGCCTGCGCCTCGACCATGTCGACGGGCTTCGGGACCCGAAGGGCTACCTGAACGCGCTCCAGGACGCGGCGGCCTACCGTCGGGGCATCGAAGAGGGGGGCGACGATCACCCCGGGTACCTCGCGGGGCTCCCCATGTATCTCTTGGTCGAGAAGATCCTTGCACCCCACGAGCAGCTTCGGGAGGAGTGGCCGGTTCACGGTACCACGGGCTACGAGTTCATGGGACTCGTGGGAGAGGTCCTTACCGACCCCGAGGGAGAGGAACCCCTGACCCGTCTCTACCACGACGTCGTCCCCGACGCGGCTGTCTACGAGGAGGTGGTCGTAGACGCCAAGTATCGGGTGATGGTCGATAGCCTCGCCGGCGAGCTAAACGTTCTTGCGAACCAGCTGAGCCGCCTTGCCACGGGGGACCGGCGCACCCGGGACTACTCACGCCTGGGTATTCGGCGGGCTCTTGCCGATGTCATCGCCCACTTCCCGGTCTACCGTACCTACGTCGACCAGGAGGGCTCCGGGGAGACCGACCGACGCGACATAGACTGGGCAATCGGAAAGGCGGCGAAGCTATCCACCATGGCGGACCGAAGCGTCTACGACTTCCTCCGCAGCGTGCTGGTCGTCGATCCGGAGTTCCGGGGAGCCCGTCGCCGAAGGGTCGTGGATCTCGCGATGAAGGCCCAGCAGCTGACGGCTCCGGTTACCGCGAAAGCCGAGGAGGACACGGCGTACTACCGGTACGTTCGCTTTCTGCCGAGGTGCGAGGTCGGCTCCCGGCCCAATCGGTTCTACTCCAGCCCCCAGGCGTTCCACTTGGAGAACAAACGGCGGGGGGCGAAATGGCCCTTTTCCCTCTTGTCGACGGCGACCCACGACCACAAACGGGGGGAGGACCTCCGGTGCCGCCTCAACGTCTTAAGCGAAATGCCCGAGTTTTGGAAACAGACGGTCTCGGGATTACGGGAAATGTCCCGGCTTATCGCCGGTCAGGAAGGGCTGAGAATATCGGCGAAGGACGAATACCTCTTGCTCCAAACGATCGTGGGGGCCTGGCCGCCGGAGCTTCAGGCGGGAGACCACCCGGGAGTCGAGTTCTTTCTCAGCCGGTTAAGCGAATACGCCGTCAAGGCTGCCCGGGAGTCCAAAATGGAGACAACCTGGACCGCTCCGAACGAAGAGTACGAGGAGGCGCTGCGGTTGTTCCTCGAAGGGCTCCTGTCGCCCGAGAAGGGGGCCGTCGCCCTGCGGCGCATCGAAGAGGTGGTAAGAAAGGTCGAGGTCCCCGGAATCGTCAACAGCCTGTCGCAAACGCTCTTAAAGCTCACGGTCCCCGGGGTACCGGACATCTACCAGGGCGCCGAGGGGTGGGATTTCTCCCTCGTAGACCCGGACAACCGGCGGCCCGTTGACTTCGGTAAGCTGAGGGAAACCCTTTCCGCCTTCGAGAGCTCCGTATCGGCCTTCGGTGCCGAGGACCGGTTTCTTCAGGAGCTCTTGAACGGCTGGAGGGACGGAAGGATCAAGACATTCCTGCTATGGCGGACCCTTTCCTTCCGCCGGAACCATCCGGAGCTCTTCTCGGAGGGGGATTACCAACCCCTCGATGCGGTCGGAGAGAAGGGCGAGAATCTATTGGCCTTTATGCGAATCGTCGAAGAGAAGCAGGTTCTCGTCGTCGTTCCCCGCCTGGTTGCGGATTGCGTTGGCAAGGTTCCCCTGCCTCACGACTGGGGTGACACGGCGATCGTGCTTCCGGAGGAGTTTCGCGGAGACTGGGCGAACGTTCTCGATAAGAGCATCCTCCGCGGCAGTCGGGGAGAATCCGGACCGGTCCTTGCGGTTTCGGAAATTCTCGGTCGGTTCCCGGTGGCGCTTCTTACGCGTCGGTCGCCGACTGGGCAAGGGTGAACTCGAGCCCCCGAATCGGAATGCTCAACCAGTCCGGGCGATTGTTGATCTCGTAACTTACCTCGTAGACCGCCTTTTCCAGCAAGAACACGTTGAGCATCTGCTTGAGCGCCGCGGGATCCTTCGGTACAAAGGTCGCCGTGTTCACCGTTTCGAGATAGGCCGAGAGAAAGAGACCGGCGACGTAGCCGTACCAGACGTCCACCGAGTGGCTCAGAGCTTCGGCGTCCTCCGGACGCGTCTGGGCGTGGAGGACGTACTGCTGCGAGACCGCGTAGTGGAAGGAGCGAATCATCCCCGCTACGTCCCGAAAGGCGCTGAACTTTAGCCTGCGTTCCCCTAAGGGCCTTGCCGGCTCCCCTTCGAGATCGATAATCACAAAGTCCTTTCCGGTAAAGAGCACCTGGCCGAGGTGATAGTCGCCGTGGATGCGGATCTTTTGAGCGTCTATCTTGCCCTTCGTAATGGTCGCGAATTGAGCGAGTATGGGGCCCTCGAGGTCGATAACCTTCCGGAGCGACTGTTGTTCTTCTTCTCCCGCGCGTCGTTTCTTTTGGTTGACCACGGTGATTACCCGCTTGAGGAGGCTCCGGAGAGATTGATAGACCGACCGCTGATAGAGACGGGAGAAGGGCTCCGGGACAAAGTCCTTGTCGATCTTATCCGAGGCGAGTTGGAGATGGAGCTCGCCGGTTCGTCTACCGAGGAGCTCCACCATCGAGAGGAAGAAGCTGTCCGCGAGGTAAGCAAAGTCGTCGGGAATCTCTTCCGAGCGCACCGAAAACAGGTCGGTGGGCCGGGTCAACCGGACGTTACTCTCCGGGAGGGAGAGGATGTTCTCGAAGTACCGCGACACCGCTTCGAGGGTGTAGGACCAGGCGTCCCCTTGGCTCGGAACAAAGCTTACAAGCATCCCCAGGGCTGCCCCGGAATGCCGGGGACCCTGATAGTCTACGCTTGCGGCGTAGGCGGGGACCTGGGGGAACCGGTGCCGGTCGCTCAAGTATCGAAGCATCTCGATATCCGGGTTGATGCCGTCTTCCAGCTTTCGGTAGAGCTTAAAGAAGAAGACGTCCCGGTAGAGGAGCGACGTGTTGGACTGTTCCGCCCTAAGAACCCGGGAGGAATCCCCGGGATTTAGATCCGCCGCCAGTCGCTTTGCCTCCCGCCCCCGGCTAAAGGTGAGGGCACCCTCCTCGGTTCGGACGGTCTTACGGTTCAAGAGATAGCCGAGAAGCTGTTCTCGCACCTCGGCGTTGTAAACGGCGTCGTAGATGACCCCCGGCTCGTCTTTTACCGTCACGTTCGCGATAACCGCCTGAGGCGTCTCCTCGGCGATGGCCTCTGCTTCTTCCCTTAGCGCGAGGGCCGCGGGCACCAGATAGGTCTCCGAGCGGTCGTCGGCAAAGTCGATGGCCGCGAAGAGCATCCAGGACCGACGGTCCCGGCTCCCGAGAGCGAGGCGGTCGACGATCTGCACTTTCCGGACGGACCGGGATTTTTCCCGGTACCACCGCGAGCGGGTCAGATAGCTCTGTAGCACCCGGTCTTCGAGAATCTCCGAGAGGGTCGGGGAGAAGCTTTCCCAGTCCCGGGGGGAAATCTCGAGCTCCGACAACGCGCCGAACTCCCCGGCGGCCAGCTCTGGATCCCCGGGGCGAAGCTCGAACCAGTAGTAGTCGTACCCACCGATGCTGAGACCGTAGGGCTGGTCCTCGAGAATCCGGGGAAACTCGTTCTGACTAAAAATCTCCACCGGAACGCTCCCGGGGCTGTTGCCGAGCTCGAGGTAGGAGAGCTGGGGGTATCGAGAGAAGTTGGCCACGACCAAGAGAGTCTCATCCTCCCACTGCCGCACGAAGGCAAAGACGTGGCTGTTATTCGTGTTCAGGACCTGGATGGTACCTCGCTGAAAGGCACGGTAGCGTCGCCGGACCGCAATGAGGCGCTTCATCCACCAGAGGAGGGAAGACGGATTGTATTGCTGCGTCTCGATGTTCTTACTCTCGTAGTGGTACTCGGGGTCGATGATAACCGGTAGGTAGAGACTCTGAGGATTCGCCGAGGAGAAGCCGGCGTTCTTGTCGGGACTCCATTGCATCGGCGTTCGAACCCCGTCCCGGTCGCCGAGGTAGAAGTTGTCCCCCATGCCGATCTCGTCCCCGTAGTAGATTACCGGTGTCCCCGGGAGGGAAAAGAGCAGGCTGTTCATCAGCTCGATCTTCTTCCGGTCGTTCTCGAGAAGCGGCGCGAGGCGCCGGCGGATGCCGAGGTTTATGCGGTGTTTGGGATCCCGGCCATAGACCCGGTACATGTAGTCCCGTTCCTCGTCGGTAACCATTTCGAGGGTCAGCTCGTCGTGGTTCCGCAGAAAGATGCCCCACTGGCAGTTGTCGGGAATCTCCGGCGTTTGGTCGAGAATGTCGATTACCGGAAAGGTGTCCTCCATCTTCACCGCCATAAAGAGGCGGGGCATCAGCGGGAAATGGAAGGCCATGTGGCATTCGTTCCCGTCCCCGAAATACTCGACGGCGTCCTCGGGCCACTGATTTGCCTCGGCCAAGAGCATTTTTCCGGTATGCTTCTCATCCAACCGGGAACGCAGCTCCTTGAGAAAAACGTGGGTCCGGGGGAGGTTCTCGCAATTGGTGTTCTCTTCCTCGAAGAGGTAGGGAATCGCGTCCAACCGGAGCCCGTCGACCCCCATGTTCAGCCAGAAGTCGAGGGTATCGAAGACCGCCTTCCGGACCTCCGGAGACTCGAAGTTCAGGTCCGGTTGGTGGCTGTAGAAACGGTGCCAATAGTACGCCTTGGCTACCGGGTCCCAGCTCCAGTTGGAGGTTTCGAAGTCCTGGAAGATAATTCTCGCTTCCGAGTACCGCTCGGGGGAATCGCTCCAGACGTAGTAATTTCGCCACTTGCTCCCCTCCTTGGCGTGCCGCGCCCGCTGGAACCAGGGATGGTCGACGGAGGTATGGTTGATGATCAACTCGGTAATAACCTTAAGCTCTCGATCGTGGGCGGCTTTGAGAAAGCGGCGGAAATCCCGGATGTTTCCGTAGGCCGGGTGGACGCTGGTGTAGTCGGAGATGTCGTATCCGTCGTCCTTCCAGGGGGACGGGTAGAAGGGGAGAAGCCAGATTGCGTTGACTCCGAGATCCTGCAGATAGTCGAGCTTCTGCACGAGACCCCGGAAGTCTCCCATTCCATCGCCGTTGCTGTCGTAGAAGGAACGGACGTGGAGCTCGTAAATGACGGCGTCTTTGTACCAGAGAAGGTCTTCACTTCGGGGCATCATGAACCTTGAGAATATGCGCGGGCATCGAATGAGGATCTAAGGAAACGTAGTTCCAGTAGTCCGTCCAGATATGGTCTATTTCGGTCAGAAGGTCCCGGACCCCGAAGGGGCGTCGATCCGGCCGTCCGATCGCCGCCGGGGAGAACTCGACCCGCCCGGATTGGGTATGGCGATAGTCGAGGTTAACCACGGTAAGCACAACCTGACCGGACCCCGGGTCCTCCTTGCTGAAGGCGAAGAGTTGGGGGTTGTCGGTCGCGTGGGTACGAAAGCCGTGGTTCCGGCGGAGCGCCGGATTGGACCGCCTGATACGGTTGATACGCGCCATTTCGTCGGCGATGCTCTCCGGGACTTCGAGGTTCCAATCGCGAATCTCGTACTTCTCGGAGTTCAGGTACTCTTCGCTCCCCGGCTGCCGGGGGACGTTCTGAATCGTCTCGTAGGCCGGGCCGTAGACCCCGTAGTTCGACGAGAGCGTCGCGGCGAGTACCAAGCGTATAAGAAACGCCGGTCTTCCCCCTGCCTGGAGGTAGTCGTGAAGAATGTCCGGCGTGTTCGGCCAGAGGTTCGGGCGGAAGAACTCCCGGACCGGGGTGTTGTAGAGCTCGTCGAAGTATGCGGCTAACTCGTCCCGGGCCGTCCGCCAGGTAAAGTAGGTGTACGACTGGGTAAAACCGAGTTTCGCCAGGCGGTACATCCTCCGGGGGCGGGTAAAGGCTTCCGAAAGAAAGATCACTTGCGGATGGTGCGCTTTGATCGCCTGAATGCACCACTCCCAAAACGCGAAAGACTTGGTGTGCGGGTTATCGACCCGAAAGACGGTGACACCCTTGTCGATCCAATAGTCGAAGACGCCCTTCAGCTCGCTCCAGAGCGACTCCCAGGCCCCGGTCTCGAAGTTGATCGGGTAGATATCTTCGTACTTCTTCGGTGGATTCTCGGCGTACTGGATGGAGCCGTCGGGACGGTGGACGAACCATTCCGGGTGGTCGGTTACCCAGGGATGGTCCGGAGCGCACTGGAAGGCGATGTCGAGGGCAACCGAGATTCCCGCCTCTTCCGCCCGGCGGACCAGGTGCTCGAACTCCTCTAGGGTACCGAGTAGGGGATGGATAGAGGTGTGTCCCCCCTCCTTCGCGCCGATCGCCCAGGGGGAGCCGGGATCCTGAGGGGACGGCGTAAGAGAGTTGTTCTTCCCTTTGCGATTGGTCCGGCCTATCGGGTGAATCGGGGGGAGATAGAGGACGTCAAAACCCATCTTCTTTAAGCGCGGCAGAAAAGCCACACAGTCGGCGAAGGTGCCGTGGGAATGCTTCTTTCCGGGAACGGATCGCGGGAAGAGCTCGTACCAACTGCTAAAGACGGCCCGTTCCGGCTCGACGAGGAGCGGAATCTCTTGCGAATAGCGGGTTTCGAGGCGGGTGTCGGGGTAACGCTCCATCAAGGTCAAGAGATCGGCCGACAGGGCCATCTCTACCCGGCAGTCGAGGCGGTCGGAGCGCTCGAGGAGCATCCCGGCAATACGCTCCAACCGGGAACGATCCTTGCCTGCGGATTTCGGGACCAGACCTTCGGTTTCTCGCAGAAGAGCCGCGCCGATCTCCAGGTCCACCTCTTCGACCACAGCCGCGTCCGCCTTCTTCTCCATGCCCCGGCGCCAGGTTTGGAAATGATCGACCCACCCGGCGACGGTAAACTCGTACCAGCCGACCGAAGTTACCGGGAAGGTGCCACGGTAGCGATCGTTGCCTAACGGCACCATTCGTTCGCGTTTCCAAGCGCGGCTATTCTGCCGGCGGAAGAGAACCGCAGCCTCTACGAACTCGTGGCCATCGGCAAAAACAGCTGCCTCGACAGTAACAGTGTCTCCAATAACTCTTTTTATGGGGTAGTAAGAAGGTTCGGTTTGAGGAACCACGCCCTCGATAACGGTTCGTTTACGGCCCTCGGCCGGCATTCTTGGTACACCCACGATTGGCTAATGCTACTAAGGCGAGGAGCTTTATTCAAATCGCAGGCCAAAACTCCCCGATCCCTTTTGATTTCCCGGCGGTCCCTTCATACTTTGAATGAATAGGGGGAAACTGTGTTTTACGATAATAGGCTCGCCAAGGGTGGATTTCTCCGGGAAGTCCACGTTGCACGGGCGCTTCGGTATCGATACGGCCTTGACGAGACACTCTCGTCCTACCGTGGCGGAATAGTGATCGCCGACTTCGCGACGGCCCGGAGGCTGGCCCACGCGATGAACGCCGATCGCAACCTTACGAACAAGCCGGAGGCCGGAGTCCGGGCCTCGGACTTGAACGCCTACGGACTTATCGAGGAGATCTTTCATCACATCCTTGCGGTCTACAACGAGCAGGTGGGGGAGGACCTCTTCGGTAGGACGCTTACCTCCGCAAAGGAGCAACTGCTCCGCCAAACCGCCGCGGGAGCCACCCCCTCTTCCGCGCCGGGGGCCGAGGGAACCCTGCGTACCTTTCTCGAGCTCTTCCCGCCCACCGAGGTTTTTAGCGGAGAGGTGGAGCTCGACGACTACCTAGAGAAGGAGATCGACGGGGAGAAGGGCACCGAGGTCGCCTTGGAAGAAATTCTGATGCTCTGGCTCGCCAACGAGAATCCCGCAACCGAGCCCTTTTCCGAGCTTTTCTCCGACGAGGAGCTCTCGGAGGTCACCTCCTACTCCCAGTTGGTGGACGCGACCCGGAGCCACTTGGAGACGGAGCCGGCATTCGAGCAGACCGGAAAGGGGATTCTGGAGACCCTCCTCGAGCCGATTCGCCTGCATCCCGGTTCTCTGTATGCGCAGCTGGAGTTTATCCGCAAGGAATGGGGAACCTTTCTCGGCTCCTTTCTGCTTCGAATGCTTCGGACCCTCGACTTTCTCAAAGAAGAGCACCGGGCGGTCTTTCCGGGGAAGGGACCCCAGGCGGTCTACGAGTTTTCGGGAGCCGAGTACGGCGAAGAGGCGGAACGATTCTCCCCGGACCGGGATTGGATGCCCCAGGTCGTCGTATTGGCCAAAAGCACCTTCGTCTGGCTGGACCAACTGTCTCGAAAGTACGGCCGAGAGATTAACCGACTCGATCAGATTCCCGACGAAGAGCTCGACCTTATCGCTTCCCGGGGATTCAACGGTCTCTGGCTTATCGGCCTCTGGGAGCGGAGCCAGTCTTCCCGGAGAATAAAGCAACTAACCGGAAATGCGGACGCCGCGGCCTCGGCGTACTCCCTGATGAACTACGAGATATCCGCAGACCTCGGGGGATGGGACGCCCTCTTGAACGTGCGTCACCGGGCGGTCCTTCGGGGAATCCGCCTTGCGAGCGACATGGTCCCGAACCACACCGGCCTCGACTCCGATTGGATGCAACGGCACCCCGACTGGTTCGTCCAACTCGACCATCCTCCGTTTCCTAATTACTCCTTCAACGGAGAGAACCTCTCCTCCAAAGAGGGGATGGAGATCTACCTCGAAGACCACTACTACGACCGGACCGACGCGGCAGTGGTCTTTAAGCGGCGGGATTCGAACACCGGGGAGGAGCGCTTTATCTACCACGGGAACGACGGGACGAGTATGCCCTGGAACGACACGGCGCAGCTGAACTTCCTCCTCGCCGAGGTACGGGAGGCGACGATCCAGACCATCCTCCACGTTGCCCGGAGCTTTCCGATTATCCGGTTCGACGCCGCCATGACCCTCGCGAAGAAGCACTTTCAGCGTCTATGGTTCCCGGAGCCGGGAAGCGGCGGTGACATTCCGACCCGGGGGGAGCACGGCTTGAGCCGCCGGGAATTCGACCGGGCTTTTCCCGAGGAGTTCTGGCGGGAGGTCGTCGACCGGGTCTCCGCGGAAATACCGGACACCCTCCTGCTCGCCGAAGCGTTCTGGATGATGGAGGGATACTTTGTCCGTACCCTCGGCATGCACCGGGTCTATAACAGCGCCTTTATGAACATGCTCAAAGACGAGGAGAACCAGAAGTACCGCCAGACCATCAAGAACACCGTCTCCTTCGACAAGCAGATACTTAAACGGTTCGTCAATTTTATGAACAATCCCGACGAAGAGACCGCCATTGCGCAGTTCGGGGACGGAGACAAATACTTCGGCGTCTGCACCATGATGGTGACGATGCCCGGACTCCCGATGTTCGGTCACGGTCAGATCGAGGGCTTTACCGAGAAGTACGGCATGGAGTACCGCCGGGCGATGCTCTCCGAAGAGCCGAACGTGGACCTCGTCGAGCGGCACAACCGCGAGATTTTCCCCCTTGCGAAGAAGCGGCATCTCTTTGCCGAGGTCGACAGCTTTCTGCTCTTCGACGTGTACGGCGACCACGGCGTAAACGAGAACGTCTACGCCTTTACCAACGAAGCCGGCGGCGAACGGGCCCTGGTGCTCTACAACAACGCCTACGAGGCGGCCCAGGGCTGGATAAAGGATTCGGCGGAGTACGTCGAAAAAGACACCGGCGGCAACAAGCTAAGCCGCCGGGCAACCCTTGGGGAGGCCCTGAGACTCCGGGACGACCCCAACGCCTACTGCATCTTTCAGGAACAGCGCAGCGGGAAGTGGTTCCTTCGCCGCAGTAGCGACCTTATCATGAATGGCCTTTCTCTGACCCTAAACGGCTACGAATCGCAGGTCTTTCTGAACATCTACGAGGTAACCGACGACGACGCCGGGAACTACCGGAGGCTCTACGACTACCTCGCCGGAAACGGCACGACTAGCATCGAGTTGGCCTTTCAAGAGATCCGGCTCAAACCGGTATACGACGCCTTCCGTAAGCTCATCACCTCGACGGTAGCTTCTACCCTGGCGCACAATCTCTACCTGGCATCCCTCGAGCCGGAACCGAAACCGGAAGCGAAAAAGGCGGCGAAAGAAACCAAGGCCACCCGAAAGAAACCCGCGGATAATACGCTCGCCGAGGGAAAACCGGTGGATAAGCCCTCAGAGCTCACAGCGCAGGACATCGAGTCCTTTCTGCACGGTTTTCGTCGATTCCTCAAGGAGGTCAAGGACGCCGACGGGTTCCCGGTTGCTGCAGAAGCCTCGGTCGAGGAGGCGCGACGGCTTACCGGCAGGATCTCCCAGTCCATCACGGAGATCGGGAAAAGCGCGACCCTACGCAATCTCTCCCGGTCTCAGCTGGTTCCCGAGATCGTCCTGTTGCCCTACCTCGTCTTCGCTTCGATAGAGCCGGTAGAGAAGGGCAACCTCGTCGACGAGCTGGTTCACACCTGGCTCCTCTACCGGGTCTTTGAAGAGACCATGTCGCCCGATGTGCGAGACCGGCTGGCCCAAGGCGGATGGAGGGGGCTTCTCGATATGCTATTGCGGGAGAGTGACGAGCCGTACGTCGGTATTCTCCTTACGGCGGAGGAACAAGCGTACGCCGGGGTCCACGAGTACGAAGAGACGACGTGGTTCGACCGGGACCGGCTGTACACACTGCTTTTCTGGAAGTGGCTCGATAGCGAGGTGGATACGTCGAAGGTATCGAAAAAGATGGGTGTCCAAGGGCTCAAGCGAGTCGTCGACGCTGCGGAGGCAAGCGGGTTCAAGCTTAACGAGTTTCAGAAACGGCTTTCGCGCCCGAAGGGGAGGCGGTAGGGCCGGCGGCTGCGCTGATGCGGCACCCCTCCTAGGTGCATCCGGTCATCAAGAAGTGCCCTATGTGCCCCCGGACCATCTGTCTCCCTGACAGAGGATCCTATCGTCAATAACGAGCGCCGGAGTCAGGAAAATTTGCCGGCTTCGATTTCCACGCCGTCCTGTGTGTGTAGAAGCACGTCCACTCGGAAAGAGCGTATGGGTTCCCGTTCGAAGTTGCAAAGCTTCTATGGGTGTGCGAATGTGCAAGAGAAGATGCGCGGGTACAATATTCAGACTCAGCTTGCGCTGGTTGTGACGCTAAGCATCGTTGTGGCAGTTTCTCTACTGTTTGTCCTCGCTTTAGGCCGTACCGGAGAGCTGATTCGCTCCCAGGAGGAGGCCACGGATGAGGAGGTCGTCCGCGCCATTCGGGGAATCATGGAGGACCGCTTGGCGGCGGCGGAGCCGGCTCTGCGTGTCGTGGTTCAGGACCGGTTGGTGCAGGAGCACCTTGCCCGGCGAGATCGGGATGCGCTTTTGTCGCACCTCCTGCCCGTCTTCGAGTCGACACGCGGCTTTGTATCTCGGTTTCACATTCACCTTCCCGACGCGACCTCCTTCTTGCGGCTGCATGCTCCGGAGCAGTTCGGCGACGATTTGTCCGAGATTCGAGAAATGGTCGGAATCGCCCAGGAGCAAGTACGGACGGTTCGTGGTCTGGAGTTGGGGGTCCACGGCCTGAGCCACCGGGTAGTCATGCCCATTCGACACGAGGGTGTACCCGTTGGGACGGCGGAGTTTGGTCTTGCCTTCGACGAGGCGGCACTTAAGAGATTTCAAGAAGGAAAGTCCGGCGACTATTTTCTTTACCTCTTCGACGCCGGAAGAGAGACACGCCTTTCGGGAACGGCCGCCGAGGACCCGTGTCCCCTCTCGAACGAAGACAGGGAAAGGTTACTCGAACACGCCTATTTCGCCACGAACTCTTGTTCCCTCCGGGAGCGCGTGCTTGTTCTCCCCCTAGACGATTATTCCGGGAGGACCGTTGCTTTTCTGAAGGTCGTTTCGGACCGTAGTATTATCGAGTCCGGGCTCCGATCCATGCGCTACCAGCTGTCGATGCTCGGCCTTCTCGCGATGGTAGCGGTGCCGGGGGTTGCCTGGTTGCTGCTCGGGAGGCTGCTTACGCCCCTCTCGCAGATAGTCTCTCAGACTCGTCATATTGCCGATCGCATAGCAGAGGGAAATCTCGACTATCGGGGTGACGTTGAGCTCTCGTCGCAGGATTTCCGGGACGTTATCTTCGAGATAAACCGGATGCTGGAATCGCTCCGGGCGGCGGGATATCAGAGGCAGGCAATTCTCGAAGGCTTTCCGGGGATGCTGTATTACGTGGATCGAGAGCTGAACGTACTCTGGGCCAACCATGCCGCTCTGCAAATTCGCCCGGACCTGGTGGGGAAGAACTGCCGGAAGGACTACAGCTCCTCGACCTTTCTCGCCTGCGAAGAGGGCATTCTGAGCGCCGCCATGCAAAGCAAGCACATCGAACGGGCTACCTTCTGGTTTTCGAAGGAGGGTAAAGAAAGGGGGGCGTGCTGGGAGTATGCGGCGGTGCCGGTCGTCCGAAACGACGGGGCGGTGTGTAACATCGTCATGATCGCCTGGGACGTAACCGAGAAGATGACGATAGAGGAGGAGCTGAGGACGCTGAACGCCACTCTCGAGTCGCGCGTTGTCGAGGAAGTTCGGAAGAGAGAGCGGCAAGAGCAGCTGGTGTATCACCACGCGAAGCTTGCCGCCATCGGCGAATTGGCGGCCGGTATGGCGCACGAGATCAACCAGCCGCTGAACACGCTCGCCTTCGCCTTCGAAAACCTCGTGTCCGGAGTATCGAGAAATCCGGATACGGAACGAATCTTGCGCGAAAAGCAGCCGAAGATTGAGGAGAGCATCGGGCGAATCCAACGCATAATCGACCACGTGCGTGTCTTCTCCCGAGAGCAAGCCCAGGAGTTCACGGAGCTCTTTAGCGTGAACGAAGCGGTACGGAATGCGCTTTCCCTCGTGGAGACGCAGTACCGAGTTCACGGCATCTCCCTCGAGACTTGTTACGCCGACGGCGATCCCAAAGCGCAAGGGAATCCATACGAACTCGAGCAAGTAATACTGAATCTTCTGTCGAACGCTCGAGACGCCGTCAAGGCGGCCGCCGCCCGGGGTTGTTCCGATGCGCCGCGCATAACGGTAAGCGTCGGGGCCGGCCGATCGGGGTCCGAAATCCTCATTCAGGACAATGGAATTGGAATAGCGCAAGGTCATCTCGAACGCGTAATGGAGCCGTTTTTTACGACTAAGGGACCGAAAGAGGGTACCGGGCTCGGTCTTTCCATTTGTTACGGGCTTCTCGAGCGGATGGGTGGTGCGCTCAGAATAGAATCCCAGCTTTCGGTGGGGACGAGCGCGTGGGTCGGCATTCCGTATGCCCCTACCGCGGTCTCCCGGGGAAGGGCGGAGAAAGGAAAGCGATGAGCGGTCTGTCCATCTTGATTCTTGACGACGAGAGATCCCTGGCTGAGGAGCTAGAAGAGTATCTGACCAACCTCGGTCATTCTTGCACCGCGACGTTCCACCCGGAGGATGCGATTTCTCGTGCAAAGGAAGTTCGCTTCGATATCCTACTGTTGGACCTACGCCTCCCCGACATGGATGGCCTGGAAGTCCTGAAGCTTATCAAAAAGGCTCAGCCGGAAATCGAGGTTATCGTAATGTCCGGTCACGGAGACGTCGATTCGGTGACTCAGGCGTTTCGGCTTGGAGCCTTCGATTTTCTCCAGAAGAGTTTTCGCCCCGGGGACGTTCGGATAGCCATCGAACGTACCGCCACGTACCAGAATCTTCAACGGAGGTACCGCGAACTCGAGGCCCGCCACCAGCGGGTATCCCGGGAGCTCGAGGAAATGGTCGGCTCGGCCTTCGTCGGGGAAAGCGAATCGACTCGTCATGTCTTGGATATGGTCGAGCGTTCGGCGGCACACGCCTCTTCGACGGTTCTCATTACCGGCGAGAGCGGCACCGGAAAAGAGCTCGTGGCTCGAATGATCCACTTTCGCGGTCCCCGACGGGAAGAGCCCCTCGTTACCGTAAACTGTGCGGCGGTGCATCGCGACCTCTTCGAAAGCGAGTTTTTCGGACATGTCAAAGGAGCCTTTACCGGTGCCGTGTCGGACCGCAGCGGGCACGTACGCCGCGCCCACCGGGGAACCCTCTTTCTCGACGAGGTGGGCGAGTTGCCCTTACCGATGCAAGCAAAGCTGCTCCGGGTGTTGGAGCAGCACACTCTCATACCGGTAGGAGGGGACCGCGAAGAGAACGTCGACGTACGGGTGGTTGCCGCCACGAACAAGAACCTTCCTGAAGCAGTCAGGGATAGGAACTTTCGAATAGACCTCTACTACCGGCTTCAAACCCTCGAAATCCCCATACCCCCCTTACGCGACCGCCCGGAGGACATCGAACCTCTTGTTCGCCACTTCGTGCACGAGTTTGCCGGCAACATGGGACGAACGGCACCACAACTACCTCCAAACGAGCTTGAGAAGCTCTGTCGCTATTCCTTTCCGGGAAACGTACGGGAACTCAAGAACCTCGTCGAACGCGGAATGATCCTCTCTTGCGGCGAACTCGAGCTGTCGGTCCCGGAAGCACTCCCGGGAAACCCGGCAGCAGACGACGTCTCCATCCCTATCGATGATTCCCGAACCGGGGCAGGTAACCTGCCGAGCCTGGTCATCGCCGATTTGGAGCGCCGTGCCATCGAGGAAGCTCTCCGAAGATCCGCCGGCGTTCACTCCAAAGCGGCGCGCCTACTCGGAATTACGAGGCAGGCTCTCGCCCGTCGAATGGCCAAACACAAGGTACTTTGACGGTCCGGAATCGGGCACTGGTGGCCGATTCCGGACGTACCTGTCCGTTTTCGGATAATCTCCATTTTCCCTTGTTCGCCCTAAGTCCCAACAGGAACGCAACTTAAGCATTTGGTATAGATATTGCAATATCGATATTAACTATATCGATACTTGGAGGATCACATGGCCGAAAAAATGCTCGATTGTCTTGGTGAGGCGTGCCCGGTTCCGTTGGTTAAGGCACAAAACGCGCTCAAGGAACTCAATGTTGGGGACGTACTCATCGTGCAGATAGACCACAGTTGCGCCATGAAGAACGTTCCCGACTGGGCTCGAGAGGAGGGGCACAACGTCGAGATCGAAGAGGTCGACGAGGGCGAATGGGAAGTCGTAATCGAGAAGACGAAGTAGGCGAGGAGCACATAGACAATGGAAGACACTACGAAAAGATCGTATTACGAACTATTCCTAAAGAAGGAGTGGAGCTACACCACGGGGGCGGTCCTGTTGGCCCTCGTTTCTACTGCGCTTATCTTGGCGACCGGTAAGGTATGGGGTGTAACCGGAGCCTTCACCTACTGGGGTTCCTGGATCTTGCAGAGTCTCGGAGGTCATCCGGAAGAATGGGCTTTTTTCCAGGAAATGGATAAGGGCTTCGCCTCGGCGACGTTTCTTACCCATCCGGTGACCATCTGGAACTTCGGGATCGTTCTCGGTGCTCTCTTGTCGGTCTTACTCGCGGCACAGTTCAAGATTAAGAAGATCAAGAGCAGCAAGCAGGTGGTGGCCGCGATTCTCGGCGGATTGTTGATGGGGGTCGGCGCACGCATTGCCCTTGGGTGCAATATCGGCGCCTTTTTTACGGCAGTCCCGGCTTTGAGCCTCCACGGATGGATATTCGCCGCGCTCTTTTTTGCCGGCGCCGCCGTGGGAAGCAAGATGCTCGTCAAGTGGTTCATGTAGGAGGATGTGATGTCTGATACTGGAGTCGATACTAAAGCAGGCGCCCGTGGCGCCGGACGTAAGAGGGTCTCTGCCGAGGAGCGCGCGAAGAAGAGGAAGAGACAGATAGGCTGGGGAGTGGTGCTCCTTATCTTGATCGTCGCGATCGGTTTCTTCTTGAGTGGCCGCTCGACCCTCGGCGGGGTCCACTGGATTTTCGGTATAGCCCTTGGGATTATCCTGCAGCGAAGCAGATTCTGCTTTACCGCGGCTCTCCGGGATCCGGTGCTTACCGGAGGGACGAATCTCCTCAAGGCGGTAATTGTCGCCCTATCGGTGGCGACAGTCGGCTACGTGGCCATTCAGTTCGGGCGGTTCGGTCTGGAACTCGACATTACCGGCGCCATTCCCGGACACGTAAAGCCCGCGGGTTTTCACACGGTCATAGGTGCATTCGTTTTCGGCATCGGGGCCGTCATAGCCGGCGGCTGTGCCTCGGGAACGGTCATGCGTGTCGGAGAGGGCTATCAGATGCAGTGGCTCTCGATTGTGTTCTTTATTGTCGGGTCGGTTCTCGGCGCGGCCATGTTTCCGCTCTGGCAGCCCCTGGTCAACGCCGGATCCTCGGTTTACTTTCCGCAGGCCCTCGGGGGGTGGTTGCCCGCGCTCATACTGCAAGGTGCTCTGCTACTGGTTCTCTACGTAGCCGCTGATTGGTGGGGTCAAAAGAAAGCCGGCGAGGGTAAGTGATGGCGGAAAAAAAGAGAGAGTATTACGATGTCGTAGTAGTCGGCGGAGGGCCTGCGGGCCTTACCGCTGCAATCTACGCCGGACGCGCCCGCCTCAAGACGCTTTTGATCGAAAAATCGCTTATCGGTGGGCTGGCGACTTACACCAGTGAAATAGCCAATTACCCAGGCTTTCCCGAGGGCATCGATGGTGGCGAGTTAACAAAGCTATTCGATAAACAGATGCGAAATTTTGACGTCGACGTCAAGCTTACCGATGTAAAAGAGGTGCGGACGGACTGTGATTTTCGGGTCGCCTCGACCTTCCGCACCGACTACTATGCCAAGGCGGTAGTCGTGGCGACCGGCGGTAAGTCCCGTTTGACCGGGGCCAAGAACGAAGAACAGTTCCTAAGCGATAAGGGAATCTCCTTCTGCGCGACGTGTGACGCGGCCCGGTATACCGACAAGACGGTAATGATCATCGGAAGCGGAGACGCAGCAATAGAGGAGGGCATGTTTCTTACTCGGTTTGCCAAGGAGGTCATCGTATCGGTGATTCATGATGAAGGAATCATGGATGCCAATAAGGTGGCCCAGGACCAGGCGATGAAGAATCCCAAGATGCGCTTCATCTTCAATACCGTAGTCGACAGCTTCGAAGGCGGAGAACTGTTAGAGCGGGTGGTGCTCAAGAACATCAAGACCGGCGAGCTTCTACCCGTCGCCGTGGACGGCTGTTTTCTCTTTATCGGATACATTCCCAACACCAAGGTGTTCGAAGGATACCTTACGATGAACGAGAGAGGCTACATTCCTACGAACGAGGTGATGGAGACCAACGTGCCGGGCGTTTTTGCCGCGGGGGACTGTCGCGAGAAGGTGCTCCGGCAGGTTTCCACCTCGGTTGGGGACGGCGCGATAGCCGGCGTGATGGCGGAACGGTACATCGCCGAGGTGGATTACGTTCAGAACGAGATCCTCAACGCCGACGGGCTACGGATGGTCATGATCTACGACGCTTCTGAGTCACTGGACCGGGAGTTTCTATCACGGCTGGAGGCGCTCCACAGAGAGCATGAAGAAAAGTTCGAGATTGTCCGCATAGACGTTTACAAGTCGGACAAGATCGCCTGTATGCTCGACTACGAAACCTCACCATCCCTCTTTGTGATGGTTGACGGACAAGCTAAGGAGTACTACACGGACCTTTCCGCGCTCAGCGACAAAGTAGGCGATGCGGTTTCGCGCTATGCTGAGCCGGCGACGGTGTAACCCTTCGCGCCAGGCCGGTATTATCTAGAGGTAGATTTTTCTCAGCGGCGGCAGCCGATACGCTGCCGCCGTTTGTATATTCCGCCTATACTGTTCGGGCGCGGATATGGAGTTCTCATGACAGGGTTACTCAAAGAGATAGAAGAGCGGCGTTCGTTTCGGGCGATAGACGAGCGCGCTATTCCGGAGGATGTTCTCAAGCGGGTACTGACCGCGGCAACCTTGGCGCCGTCCTGCTTCAACAAGCAGCCCTGGCGCTTTCTGGTACTAAAAGATAGCGAAGCTCTCGACCGGGGCCGGAGCCACCTAAAGGACGGCAACTACTGGGCCAAGAAGGCCCCCGTGTTGATCGTCGTCGTGACCAAAACCGAGTTGGACTGCCAGGTGCAGAACCGGGAGTACGCGGAATTTGACACGGGTCAGGCCGTAATGAGCCTGGGTATTCAGGCTTGGCACGAGGGTCTCATTGCGCACCCGATGGCGGGGTTCAACGACGAGACCATCGCGGAAGAGTTCGGTATCGCCGACGGTTACCGGGCTATTGTGGTTATCGCCCTGGCGTATCCGGGAGACGAATCGTTTCTCAACGAGAAGCACCTTGAAATGGAGCACTTACAGCGCAGCCGGAAGCCTCTCGATGAGGTGGTCTTTTTCGACGAATGGACCCCGTCGGCCTAGAAGCCGCCGAGGGCTTGCCGGGCCACCGGCTCCGGATCGATGCCGAGGAAGCGGTAGAGCTTTAAGACGGTAAACCGGTTCCGAAGGTAGTGGGCGTACCGGAGCGCCTCTGAGACCGCGGCGGGCTCTATGCCCAGGGACTCCGCCCGGGTCGGCGCCCCGGCCGAATCGAGGGCCTTCGTAATCTCTGCCGGCTCCGGCACCTTTTCTGCAATGCCGAGGATTTCGGTCCAAGAGTCGAGGATGCGGCCGCCGAACCGTTTTCGGTCTTCGGAGCCGAGCTCTAGAAAAGCGTGCTGCTCCTCGACCAACTGCGCGGCGACTTCCTCGGGGTAACCTTCTCGGATCCGCTCCGCCTCATCCCACTTATCAAGGGGCGCTTCGTTTAGCAGGCTCTCGACGTCTTGCGGGTTCAGGTTCAGGAGGTTTCGGTAGAGGGCGGAAACGATTCCGGTTGCATACCCGACCTTTGCGCCGTGGAGCGGGGGCTCCTGTCCGTGACGCAGGAAGGAGATCTCCCAATAGTGGGAAAGGTGATGTTCCGCCCCGGATGCCGGTCGAGACTCCCCGGCGTCGACCATGCATCCTCCCGAGACAATAAGAAGATCCATCAAGAGCTTCTGCGTCTCCTCCGTGGGTCGCCGCATTTCTCCCGACGCTAGCAATGTCTTCCGGGCAACAGAGAAGAGGGTCGCGGCTATCTGCCGGTCGAAGGGTTCGTTCCAGACGATCCGCCCGAGGTTCCAATCGGCCCAGGAGGTCAGCTTTCCGAGAAGGTCCCCGAAGCCCGCGGCCGGGAGGCGTGCCGGGGCCGCCGAGAGCACGTGGGTGTCGGCGAAGATCGCATCAGGGGGGCGGCAGAGGACGGTGCGTTTTACACCCCGGAGAACAAGGGGCGCGCCGATCGAGTAGAAGCCGTCGACCGAGGCCGCGGTTGGAACCGCGACAAAGGCCCTCTTTCCGCGGTGCGCCAGAAAACGGCCGATGTCGGTAAGCGTCCCGCCGCCGACCGAAACGACGACATCCACCTCCGGAGTCAGCTTGACGAAGGCCTCTACGACCCGGCGTTCGTCGGCGAGAACCGGCGGGGAGGCGAGTACGGAGGTCCGGGCATCGAGCCCCTCTTGGCGAAAGAGCCCTTCGAGTCTCGCCCCGGCGGCCTCGAAGGTCGTCTGGTCGCATACCAGGAGGGGCGTTCTATACCCGTGGGATTCCAACGAGGGAACAACGGCCTCGAGGGCACCCGGGGCAATAAGGACCGGATCGGGGTAGGTAGACACCCTTAAGGATAGCCAAGGCTTTCGGATGGGTCTACCGCAACGTTTGGCCCGGCGGTTGCCCGGAGGGTCTCGCCGAATTACCCTAGAAGTTCGAGCTACTTAGAGCGTTACAGCCCTAAGATATAGTGGAGGAGAGACAAGCATGAAACTTGACGGAAAACGAGTCGGCGCATTCATCGGACCCGGGTTTGAGGACCTGGAGTTCTGGGTTCCGTATATGAGAATGCAGGAAGAGGGGGCCGAGGTCCGGGTAATCGGGAGCGCCGCCGGAGAGACCTTTTCGAGCAAGCACGGCTGCCTTACCGCGACAAGCGAGGTAGCCGCGAAAGACGAAAAGAGCGAGGACTACGACGCGCTGATCGTTCCCGGGGGATGGTGCCCGGATAAGATCCGCCGGGACCCGGCCATCCAGCGCTTGGTCAAAGAGGTCTACGACGCGGGAAAGATTGTCGGGCTTATCTGCCACGCCGGATTGGTCGGCATCTCCGCGGGCATTGTCGAAGGGCATCGCGCCACAGGATCGGAAGGGATTAAGGACGATCTGATCAATGCCGGTGCCCACTGGGTAAGCGAGCCCGCCTTCCAGGACGGGAACATCGTCTGGGGCCGGGTGGTGGCGGACATACCGGCCTTCTGCCGGGAGCTTGTTGCCGCACTCTCGGGGACCTAGATCGGGACAGGATTGTCCTTCCGCGATAGACTATTTTGATAGTGCCGGATATAAAGATACACTCACCACGGGGGCGAGCCCTCCGGGGCGGCCTCGCCTACGGAGCTATTGCGCTTCTCTGGATTCTCTTATCCGATTGGCTGGTTTTCTTCTCGGGTCTTTACTCGGGCGGACCGATAGGGGACCCGGCGCGGGTCGGTACCGTCAAGGGAATACTCTTTGTCCTATTCACTACTGCGCTCCTGTACACTGTGTTGCGTCGGGAGTTCGCCGAGTCCGGACGCCTTGCGGACTACCAGCGGGCGCTGATCGAGGCCTCCCCCCTGGCTGTCTTTGATCTTACCCGTGACGGGCGGGTAAAGAGCCAGTGGAACCCGGCTGCCGAGAGAATGTTCGGTTTTCGCCGGGACGAGGTGATGGGCAAGCTTCTCCCGATCGTTCCTAAGGACCGTCTCGGGGAGTTTAGCGAACTCCGGGAGCGGGTCTTCGCCGGCGAAGCGTTTGACGACGTCGAGCTTATACGTCGGCGGAAGGATGGATCGGAAATATCCATTTTGGTCGCCAGCGCGCCGGTCGTAAACGAACAAGGAAAGGTCGATACCGTGGTATCGGTAGTCGCGGATATCACCGAGCGAAAGGCGATAGAATCGGCGCTCCACGCGTCCCTCGACGACAAGAGGGACTTGCTTCGAGAGGTCCAACACCGGGTAAAGAACAATCTCCAAGTTATACTGAGCCTTATTCGCATTGGTTCCTCTTTGCACCTCGAGAACGGCGGCGAGAATCTACGCCTCGAGAAACTTCGGCGACAAGTCGGAACGATGGCCGTGGTACACGACCAGGTTCACACAGCGGAGGACGTGCGCGGGGTTGACCTTCGGCGCTGTCTCTATGATCTTACCGCGAGGTTCCGGTCGGAACTGTCGGATTTAGGCCATCCTCTGGAGGTGCGAATTGACGCCGAAGAACTCGTTGTTCCCCTCGACGTGGCAATTTCAACACTGCTGGTTGCCGAGGAGCTCATCGACGCCGTCCTTGCCCGCCGTTCGCCGGGTAGCGCCCCGGGGGTTTTCGACATCGTCCTCGATCAGAATTCAGCACCGTTTGCCCTAACAGTCGGCTTCTCCGGTACCGTCGCGATACGCCCCTTCGATAAAGATGAGCTTCGCCTCGCAGAGGCTCTGGCGGTCCAGATCGGGTGCCGTCTGAGGGTCGACTACGATTCCACCGGCGTCCGTCTATCCGTGGAATCGAGTTGACAGACGACTCTAATACCAATTAGTATAAAATCTCTTAAACTGTGTGGAAATAGACCCGCGCAAGGAAGGCGATGGTTATGGTTGTAAGAAAGGAACGAGCCTGGTTGCCGCATCTAACCGCCGCGTTGTTCCTAATCGGCCTGTTTTCTGGGCCCGTCTTTGGCCAAAGCACCACCCCTGCGACATTGAGAGTCGTTGGTTCTACAACGATCCAGCCGGTCATCGCCGAGATTGCGAGGGCCTACCATGAGGATTCTGGGGTCATCCTTGAGGTTTTCGGAGGCGGTAGCGGAGCCGGGCTTAAAGCGCTTCGTGACGGAACGGCCGACGTCGGCACGGTGAGCAGGTCACTGACTGCCGATGAAGCGGCGGAATTCTCCTACACGACGATCGGATACGACGCTTTGGCGATTATCGTCAATCGGGAAAACCCGCGGGAGCGTATTACAACCGCAGAGCTTTATGAGATTTATACCGGAAGAATCCGGACCTGGGACGATGCACCCGAGTGGGCCTTGGAGGTCATCCTCGTTTCCAAGGAGGTGGGGCGGGGAACGCTTGCCGTCTTTGAAGAGTACACCGGGCTGATAAGCCCCGCTCGGGGCGCCTCCGTCACGGACAAAGAGCGCATCGCCGGAGACGCTTGGGAGGCGGGCGCCAATCTGGATGCTCTCCTGTGGGTGGGGGGGATACCCGGAGCGATCGGTTTTGTCTCTATTGGAGCGGCCGACCACTTTATCGCGATGGGACATCCGATCAGAAAACTGACCCTTGACGGCGTACCACCCGACGGAAGGACGATCGAATCGGGCGCCTATCCGATGGTTCGCGCACTCAATCTGGTCTATCGGGACGGCGACG
>CAYPUT010000010.1:0-38908 GCA_964413945.1 uncultured Spirochaetaceae bacterium | reverse complement strand
ACCGCTTCCGCACCGGAGGCGTCGTGGAGGCGGGCCAGGCTCCGCCTCTGGGAGTCCGCGATGTACACAAAGCCGCGCTCCGAATCCACGGCCACGCCGACCACCTGGGTAAAGGTCGTCCGCCGGCCGTCGGGGAGCGTCGAGATGGTCCAGATCGGCTGACCATCCCGGGCGATCTTCCAGAGCCCCTCCCGGGTCAGCAATAGGAAGCTTCCATCCTGATACGGCGCCATGCCTACCGTCTGGCTCGCGGCCGCCGGGGGAACCGCCGGGATAATCGAATCCACGAGGCGCCCCTCCGGAGAATGGATCTGAATGCGGCGCTCCACAGCGTCGAAGCTCCAGATATTGCCCGCCGGTCCCGAAACGGCGGTCGAGATGTAGGCATCGGGATGAGAGAAGAGAGGGAACTCCCGGCGCTCCCGTCCCGCGATCCGGAAGGCGCGTTTCGAGACGGCGTCGATGGTTACGACGGAGCCGTCGGGGAGGACGACCAGAGGCCCAAAGCCACCGGCGGCCCGGCGGATTCGCTGCGGAGCCGGTGCGCCGGGGACGATCCGGTAGATGTCGGTCCCTTGGGCCGGTTGGAGATAGATGGTGCCGGCGGGAGTTGTCCCAACGGCCCGGGCGTATCCGTAGTTGCCCTCATCGAGGAGCCCGATTCCCGGAAAAGAGGCTACCCGGAAGAGGGAATCCACCTCCACGGCGAAGGTGCTGCCGGCAACGACGACATTGCCCGTCGGCAGGACGGCGAGACCCATCGGGTAGAGGCCGAGCAGAGCGTGGGCAGGGGATGGGGGCCTTAGGGACTCGAGGGGAAGCTCGTCGACAAAGCGGACCGGGCCGATACCGGCCTCGGCATCGTCGACGGCGTCCTCCGGATAGCCGAAGAAGGCCGGCTCGAAGTAGCGAAGCGCCTGGGTAAGAACCGGCCCCAAGACCTGGTCCCAGGGCGCCCGGATCAGAAGGGAGGTGCCGGCGGCGGGGCCTTCGTCCGCCGAGAGAACGATGTAGCGCTCCTGTGGGCTTTCGTTGGCGACGATGGTGATAGTCGGGCCGCCGGGCGTGGAGCCCGTGCCGGGCGTCGACCCCCGGCTGGGCGCCGCCAAGCGGTAGTCGTGAGCCTCCGAGGCCCGGCCGGCCGAGGCAACTGCCGTCTCCAACGACTCCTCGAAGACCGACCGTGCCCCGGGGCTCGAAGCTTGGACGAAGCCGGGGGAGACGGTTATCGTATCGGCGCCGACGGCAGCCGCGGTCAGCAAAAAGAGACCCAAGCGTCGCCCTAAAGCAAAGATCCTGCGTTTCACCATAGTGACTATACCACACCGGTGCCTTGCCTCCCGGGCGCGGAGGGGGTAGGCTCGTCCCATGTCGAGCATCGTCTTTATCGTCGTAGGCGTTTTTGGCCTTGTCGGAGCGGGAACCTACTGGCGTCGGGTCGCACGTTGGCTAAAAAAGGCAGAAGCAACGACCGCGGAAATCGTTCGGTTGGAGAGCAGCGGGCCCGGGCGAGGGAGTCTGCCGGCTAACACGAATCCTAAGGGCAACGTCTTCCCCGTGGTCCGGTTTACCGACCGAGAGGGCGTCCTCTGGGAGCACCGCGCCGCGATGGGCGCACCCTACGGTCGCTTGAAGGATAAGAAAGAGATCGAAGTCGTTTACGACCCGAATAACCCGAAGGACGTCCGCCTCGGAAAAGGGGCCGACCGCGGCTTCGCGGTGATGCTCGCCTTCTTCTCCCTGCTTTCGATCGGCATGGGGGTTTACGGGGCTTTGTCGAGCTAGGTGCAATGAGCCGGGGCGGTCTACTCTGACAGGGAGCTCGCCGATTGTGGATCCAAGAAAAGGTAACATGAGTCGTGTCGCTGAAGGATCGACGCCGGGCAGCTGTTTTCGATCGGCCCTTTTATCGCGCATCGAACGGCATCGGCCTTCCTCTTATCGGGAACCGAAACGACGAGATGCTCCGCGTCTAAAATCTGTTGAATAGACATGGAAATCGCGTGCGTCGGTACGTCGGCTTCGGACGCGAACCAGCCCTCTCCCACCTGCTGCCGACGGCAGCTATCCGACAGCTCGACGACGATGAACGGCACCGTAGTCTCGAAATCGGCCGGAGGGTCGTTGAACGCAAGATGAGCGTTTTCACCGATGCCGATAAAGGCTACGTCTACCGGGTGTTCCTCGATGAGGCGATTCAATCGATCGCATTCTTGGGCTGGGTCTGGGCGAGACCCGTCGACGAAGTGAAACGCCTGGAGGTGTGGAACTTTCTCGACGAATCGCTCCCGCAAGTAGCGCCGAAAGCTCGCCGGATGATTCGAATCGATCCCGACGTACTCATCAAGATGGAAAACGGTAACAACCGACCAGTCGATGTCGATCGTCTCAACAAGCGCCGCCAACGTGGTTACCTGACTCATGCCCGTCGCCAGCACGATCGTAGCACTTCCCTTCCGACGAATGGCCTCTTTGATGAGGGTTCCGCCCTTTGCCGCAGCTTTCTTTCCGAGCTCGCGTTTGTTGGGTGCCACTTCATACTTCATGAATGCCTCCAATCCACCATCCAATATGATGGGGGCCTTATGATCGGCGCGATCACGTGTAGTTTGCTTTCGGAGTTAAGTCGCCGTATTCTCTGCGGAGCCATTCTATCAATTCCGCGTCGACAGGCGGAAATTCGAATGCTCGAATATTCGACTCTACTTCGGCAGGAGATTGTGCACGTACGACTATACTACTTACGCCGGGTGGTTCCGCGGCGAAGCGCAAGGCGACCTGTGTTAGGTTATCGTACGGTTGGTCGACAATGTGCTTCTGCATCTCCTGGACTTTCTGGAGAAGAAAGTTAAGGTGTTCGTTGTCATATCGTGTTCTCTGGTCCGATTCCAGAGTCACTTGGTGTTGCAGGTGAGGCAACGGGATCTGACCCGATGTGCACCCCAGAGGAAGAATTGCCGAAAGTGCAGCACGCTGTTGATGGTCCCGAAAACAGATTGGTCTCGATGTATGCGTATCTCCTCTGCATCTTTACCAAAGGCGCTGAATACCGACAAAACCGAATGGGAGAAGCCCCTATCCGAAAACCACCACGCCGACCACGTCAACAATGCCTTTTTCGCCGCTCCGCGGTGAGATTGACGTTTACGCTACTCCTCGAAGATGAACCACTTACCCCTGCGCTTTTCTATAATTAGTCGAAGTCTGAAATCCTTGGCTGAGAGCGATTCTGTCTTAAGCACCTCCGGAAAGAAGGCTTGAGTGAAAGCCTTCCATGCATTGCGCGGCTTTCCGGGGCTTAGAAGCACACGTTCACCGGCCTCGATGGTGGCCTTATCAAGTGCCGTAACAGCGAACTCCCAAATCTCTTCGATTGCCGGGTGAAAAACCGTAACGGTAGCTTCGAACCAGATCATCCGGGACAGTAAGATTGGTCCTGCAGGAGATGGTGTAAGCTTCAACTCTCGCGGAAATGAGGTCTTAAATATCACGTGCTCTCGTCCAGTGAAGCGCTTATCAGAAGCCAAATAGGCCCAGGCCTGGGCCCGCAACACAGAGTCGTTCGAAAGATGCGCGTCAATCTCAACGCCCTGGCTGTCAAACTCCTTCAGCTGGTATTCGTCACTCACATACGAAAAGAACTCCGGGAGACTATTCGGATTCGCTTGGATTGCATCGAGAAGAACAGACACTCTTCTCTGATGATCTGACGTAGCCTTGTCGATTCGGGCCTTTCGCTCTTCGCTAATCATAGAACGGAGTATAGTGGGCGCGACAATAAGACACAAGCCGTGGTCTTGGTGCTCAGACGCTGAAGGGCTTTTATGTGGCCGACATCCGGCAGGTAGCGGTCGTCTTACGCTTACGACATTCCCGGGAAACGGTAAGGCTACAGGCAGTTCCGGTCTCAGCGAAATCGGGAGAACTCCAGTACGCTCAAAATGAGACCCGCTGAGTCCTCGCTTTAGCTATTCTGCTTCGCGAAACGTAGGCAGCGGAAAACCCTCTCCCGCATCCGTGATGGCAAAGATTCCACCCGAATGCGGATGTTTCTTGAGGACGGATTCTTCCGTTCGGATGCGTGCGGTCGTAACGTAGAGTATGTCGAGGTTTGGGCCACCAAAGGCACAGGAAGTAACATGGAGGCACGGCATGTCGACTTTGCGCAAGAGCTCGCCTGTCTGAGGGTTCCAGCAGAGGACGCAACCACCCGCGAAGGAGGCTATCCAAAGGTTACCCTGCGCGTCGATGGTCATTCCGTCCGGGCGGCCAAGGCCTTCCCCGTACGATATTTCGCCGACCTGCCGGCCGATTGTGCCCTCTTCGATGTTGTACCCATACGACCGGACTTTGAGCGTCGGCGTGTCGATATGGTAAAACAGGCGGTCGTCGAGCGCCCAGGCAAGCCCGTTGGATATCGTGAGGCCCCCCATCACCTTAGTTGGTTCCAGGTGTTCGTCGATGCGATAGAGGCTTGCCGCCCCCTCGGTTCGGGCCATGCTGACGCTCCCGACCCAAAAGCGCCCGAGGCGATCGCACTTGCCGTCGTTCATCCGGTTGGACTCAACGGCCTTTTCCGGATTTGCGATAGGCTCGAAGGTGCCGTCATCGGAGAGAAACGCCAAGCCGAATGAACCGGCAACGAGAAGCCTGCCTGCCATTGTCGGGACAACCGTTGTTACGGGCCCGGGGCACTCAAGCGTTGTGGTCTCTCCGGTTTCCGGTATCCATGAATGCACGGCCCGGGAGACGATGTCGACCCAGAGGAGCCGTCCGGAGTGAGCATCCCAGAAGGCGCCCTCCCCCTGAAGCGCCCGGGAATCCAAGGCGAGATCGACCCCACTAAACTGCATCGCTCGAGCCCCCTACGCCTACCACGGCCTTTCGTACTCAGTGTCGTGAATGTGGCTCACGCAATTCCTGGTGTTTACAACGGCGCCTTCCGGAAAGGGCATTCTGCCACTGCACAGAGGGTCGTTGGTATCGCCCATCCAACGCTCGAGACGCGCCGAAAGGTCCGCCACGTGTCCCGAGTAGGCGGGATCGTCGACCAGATTCACGGTTTCCTGAGGATCGATCGCGAAGTCGTAGAACGCAACTTCCGGTTGCGGCAGGTTGCCGTAGCCTTCTGCCAGGAGCAGATCTTTGGTCGGCCCGTCGTCGATGTTTACAACCACCCGACGGCTGTCCGCCTCGAACCTACGGATGAGCTTGAAGCGGTCGGTACGGCACGCCCTCATCGGCTCGTAGGCTGCGTGGTAATTGACCTCCGCGAAAACCTCATCGCGAACAGTCGTCTGCTCTCCGTTTAACAGCGGCGATAGTGAGCGGCCTTCGGTCCAATCCGGGACCGGGGTACCCGCCCACTCGCAGAGTGTCGGGTAGAGATCCAGATGGGACACCAAGGCATCGCAGACGACGCTGTCTCTTTTTCGGAGCCAGGGTAGCCGCATGATCAGGGACACCCCCATCCCGTCGTCGGAGAGCGTGCACTTCATCCCCGGGAACGCGACTCCATGGTCCGTCGTAAAGATAAGGGCGGTATCCTCGGCTATCCCGGCCGCCTCAATTGCCTTTGCGATGACGCCGACGCACTCATCGACTATGGAGAGGGAATCGTGGAACGAAGCGATATCTTCACGCACCTGCCGGGTATCGGGGAGTCCACAGAAGGGCCTGACCAGCTCGCGGCTGGCCGTTTGTCCTGTCGTGGGAAAGGGGCGATGCGTATTGAAGAGCCCGAGACTCAGGAAGAAGGGCTCATTCCGCCGAGTGGACAGAAATGTCCGGGCCGATTCGGTCGCCGCACGGTCGAATCCGATGGAGTCAAACTGCGCCGCTCTCATGTCAGGCGTGGTAGACGCCAATACCTCATCGTAGCCGATCACGTGAGGATCGTCGGCAATGTGTTGGATGCCACAGAGTGCAGAGTAGTAGCCGCCTTTTCGGAGCGCATGGACCAGATGCTGTCCGTAGTCGTGGAGCGCAAATCCTCGGTGGACAAGGCCGTGCATCCCGGATTCGTGAGCGCTCTGCCCCGTGAGGAGGCAGGCGCGACTCGGAGAGCAGGTCGGAGCCCCGGAGAAAGCCCGGCGAAAAACCACACCGTCGCGGGCTACGCTCATGAGGTTTGGCGTGGAGACGGCGTAGCCATACGGTTCTATGACCCGGCCGGTATCGTGCGTATGGACGTACACGATGTTTGGCTTTTGCTTCACATCTATTCCTTTCCCTGCGGTTTGGCGTACCGATCCGCCAGGTACTTCTGCAGAACGCAGTTGTCCTGCCCGCCAAGACCATCGTGCTGCGCAAGCTTGTTCAGCCCGTCAACCGTCTGCGCCACGAAAAGGGGGATGCCGACGTCTCGCGCCATTCGTAGACACAGATCGTTGTCCTTCGCGAGGAGGTCGAGTTTGAATGTGGGGCTATAGTCACCCTCGAGAATCTTCTTACCCTTGACCTGGAACAGTAGGTTGTTGGTGGGGGCCTTGCTTCCGGTAATGACGTCATAGAGCACTTCAGGGGCGACGCCGACGTGAGGAGCAAGGGCGAAGGCCTCGGAAATGGTGGCGTTGAGCGCGCCGACCATCATATTGTTCAGCAGCTTGATGGCACTGCCGGATCCTGAGGGGCCCACGTGAACGGCCCGGACTGCGATAACCTCGAGAATGGGCCGTACTGTCTCGAAAGCTCTTGCGTCCCCGCCGGTTGGGAGAATCCATTTTCCAACGGAGTTGGGCCGCCCCAAAACTGGGGCATCGAGGTACCCTGCACCTGTGTCCTTGAGCATCTTTGCGGCTCGTTGGCTGGTCACCGGATCCACGCTGCTGATGTCTGCAACAACGGAGCCGGCGCGTATTGATGATGATAGCTCCTCGACGATCGACAGGACTTGGGGAGGTCCCGGCACCGAGATGAGGATGACTTCCTGAGCGCCCACCTCGGAAACCGAGGAGGCCGGGGTCATGCCCTCGGCAGATAGCGCATGGACGCTTTCCTGGTTTAAGTCGTAGCCAACGACACCGTTTCCGGCCTGCAGTATGGTCCGTACTGCGGCACTTCCCATGGTTCCAAGTCCGACAAATCCAACGTTCATGTCATTCCTTCCTTACGTCACACGCCGCGAACATAGGGTGCCAGACTCATTGCTTTGCCGTTTGGTCGCCCCGCATTCTGTACCTCGCCCATCTTCTGTTTCTGAGTTTCGATGAGTGCCAACAGCTCCTGGGTAACGTCCGGGAAGTTCTGGGCCAGGTTGTAGCGTTCTCCCTCATCGAGCCCCAGGTCGAACAGCTGCGGCATCTCCTTGGTATTGAGGGCGCTTCGGGCCCCTCGGGCCACGTGAAGCTTCCAGTTTCCCCTTCTGACGGCGTTGAGACTCTCGTTGAAATAGTAGAAGTGTGGCGGATAGTCTATGGGTACCGCCCCGCCACGGAAGCAACCGGATATGTCCACTCCGTCGCACCTCAAGCTCTCTGAGCTGCCGCCGGCCAGCGAATAGAGAGTGGGCAGGATGTCGTGGAAGCTGACGGGACTTTCAATCCTGGAACCCGGCGGCAACTGCCGCGGCCACCGAGCAACGGTTGGGACCCGGATCCCCCCCTCATAGACTTCGAACTTCTGCCCTCTGAAGGAGCCCGGGCTTCCTTCGAACCAGGGTCCGTTATCGCTCGTGACGATAACGAGGGTATTCTCAGCGCGGCCGCACTCTTCCAAGGCGTCGAGAATCTTCCCAAGATAGAAGTCGATGCACTCAATGGTGTCGCCGTAAAGCCCTCCCCGAGACACTCCCCGAAAGGCTTTCTCCACGTGCAGCGGTATGTGCGGCATCGTGTGACTGAGGTAGCAGAAGAAGGGCCGGGGATCGTCTCGCATGATGAAATCGATTGCCCGCTCGGAGTACGCCCGGGTAAGAGTCGCCTGGTCGACGTTCCGGTCAACGATCTCCTCGTCTTCATACAAAAAGAGGGGGTCCATATCGTTGCTGACCAGAAGCCCGAAGAACTGATCGAATCCGTTGCGGGTGGGGAAATGCTCTTCGCAACAGCCGAGATGCCATTTGCCGATACAGCTGCTACGATAGCCTTGCTTTCCCAGCATCGTGGCAATAGTCGGAAACTCCGGTGTGAGCCCTATCGTATCGTCGGTGTAGAGAACCCTCGGTATGCCGACCCGCTGGGCGTAGCAGCCGGTCAACAGCCCGCAGCGGGATGGGCTACAGATTGGGGCGGCATACATCTGGGTGAACACTGCCCCCGACTCGGCGAGCCTGTCCATAACCGGGGTGCGAATCATCGGAGAGCCAAAGCACCCCATGTCTCCATAGCCCATGTCGTCCATGAGCACGAATAGGACATTTGGCTGGTCGCTGCGGTCACACATCGCTATCGATCTCCATCTCTTTCGATTTCGCCGGTGAGCCAATGAACCGGCGCGCCCGGCGAAGAGCCGGGGAATAGCCGTTGAGCGAGCTGCCGGGTCGCTTCCAAGACAAGGAGCTCGCACGACGGCATCTGCTCGTAGGTGAGCCGAATGGACGGCGCGGATATGCTTATCGCGGCGACGGCCCGGCCGTCTGAATCGAGGACGGGAGCCGCCACGCAGCGGACTCCCGCAGAGTGCTCTTCGTTGTCGAGAGCGACGCCGGCGGTCTTGATACGGGCGAGCTCTTCTTCGAGTGCCGCCAAGTCGGTAATGGTGTTCGGCGTAAACTGTTCGAAGTGTTCGGCGGCAAGCGTGCGCCGACGTGTCTCCTCGTCGACAAAGGCGAGTAAAGCCTTCCCCAGGCCCGTGCAGTACGTCGGCGCGCTCGATCCGATGCGGCTCATCATCGTTACACGCAGGCTCCGCGTCGACTCTACTTTGTCCAGATACACCATGTGTGTTTCGTCGATCGTCGCCAAATGGATGGTCTCTTGAGTCTGGCGCGCCAGCGCCCGCACCAGCGGACGGGCTTGGGTGAGCAGATCGAGCTTGTCCGTGACGAGCATGCCAAGCTGAGCTAGCTTCATCGTCGGTTCGTATGAACCGTCTGCCACCTGGCGAACGTATCCGATTTGCCTCAGGGCGGTGAGGAAGCGGTGGCTCGTGCTTTTGTTCAGGCCGCTCTCGGAGCAGATCTCCGCCAATCGCGCTCGTCCACGCACGGCGAGAATTTCTAGGATCGCGATCGTCTTTCCGACCGCTTTTCCGGAACCGAGGTCGGGAGGTACTCCCGACTGAGTCAATACGTTCTGTTCATCGTTGTTCAATTCGTAGCTATGGTAACATGAAGGCTTGAAAACGTAAAGGCTGAAACAACGTTTCAAAAAAGTTGACAGGTCCTTTTTTCGATGGTAAAGTCGTAGTTGTCATGACGGATACGACTATAAGGAGGTGAATGGTGGTGATAAAGATGAACGCAAAAAGAATAATGGTCACAGTTGGTGGAATCGTTTTTTTGGCTTTGTCGGGCGTACTTTTTGCGGGTGGACAGGGAGAACCCGAGAATCCGACGATAGTGTTAGGCGTTGTCCCGTCGGGCATTTGGGTTGAAGCTCAGGAAATGGCGAGCGAGTTCACGGCGGAGACCGGTATTAAGGTTGAGTGGGAAGTGTTGCGCGCGCCGGATTTGAACACCAAGATTAGGTTAGAATCGGAGGGGCAGACCGGCTATTTTGATATTCTTAGGACGAGTTCGGGTCAGGTTGATTTGTGGCACGTCCCGGGGTGGACGATTCCTCTTGACGACTTCATAGCAAATTCACCGGAGTTCGAAATCAGTGACTGGATCCCGGAGATTTTGAAGCAGGAAGGGCTTCGAGACGGCGAGATTCACGCCATTCCGGAAACGCAAAACACGAAAGTCCTTGCCTATCGTACGGACCTCTTTTATGACGAAGAGGAACGCCGTGCTTTTGAGGTAGAATACGGGTACGAGTTGCGTCCGCCTGAAACTACGGATGAATGGCTCGATACAGCCGAGTTTTTCACGCGTCCGGATGAGGGTCTGTACGGCATGGCACTTGGGCAGCTGGAACCCACAGGATTCTACTGGCCTTGGTACGGAGTTGCAACGTTCGGTGTAACCCTCATAGATATGGAGAACTACCGATCGGGAATCAATGACCCTCGTGCTTACGAGGCATTTGAATGGATGCGCGAGATGCAGAAGACAATGCCCCCGGGCATCCGAGGATGGCGGTATAAGGAAGAGGTGGGACACTTTGCAGCAGGACGTCTAGCGATGGTGCCGGTTATGGCAGCCGAGGTTCGGAACCTAATCGATCCGGAGAAGAGTGAGTATCATGATCGCGTGGCGTTCACCACCTTCCCCTACTACCCCGAGAATCAGGTAGGCCTGGACACAGGGGTGGCCCACCTCGGAGGGGGCTCCATAAGCATCTCATCGCACAGTGAGAACCCTGAAGCTGCATGGGAGTTTATCAAGTGGTTTCTTGGCCCGGAAAACGCGATGGAGCTCGCAAGACGGGGAGTAGTGCTCCCGCGGCGGTCGGTATTAGAAAACGAAGAATTGTTTGAGATCATGCCAGAATACAAGTTGTTCTTCGAGCCGTATATGAGGATGCTTGCCAACGCGGAAGTTCGACCGTCGATTCCAGAAGCAGACGAGATGTTTGACGAGCTTGCGTGGGCGTATGGTGATTTTATTGCGGGAGACAAGACTGTCGAGGAGGCAATTCTGACGGTGGAAGAGAACATCAACAAGATTTTCAGGGAAGCCGGCTATCCGGACTGATCTTTCTTTAGCAAAGCGTTAAGCATCGTATTCTGGTGGCGTGGCCGGCAGCTGTGGGGCATTCGCCTTGCAGTTTTCGGCCCGGCTTATCATTTCCCGATGATCTTTCTTAGCTAATGCCAGTGGACGTCGGCGGACGCGTACATCGGCGAGAGAAGAAGCGGCGCCGTTCTTGGCAGTAGTGGTGCATACGTGTGCCAAGAAGACCAGAATCATTCCATGCCATGTGGGCGCTACCTCGATTCTGAGAGCAAGCGCGTTAGATGGTCTTAATCTAACCTTCGATGAAAATCATGATTATTTCATGGAGTGAAAAGGGAGTTCTATGGGGAAGCTACTTAAACTCGTTAGACTGAGAACCGTCGCAAACACCGCGAAAGGCCGAGGCAGAGATCCGGCACTAAGAGTTTTCATGCTACCTGCGGTGCTTTTGATAGCTGGGCTTTTCGTGTATCCAGTTATATCTCTGGTGCAAAACAGTTTTACAGACCGAGCTTTTATCGGGATTGGCAAGGTGAACTTTGTCGGACTCTCGAATTACGCTCGGGCATTTGCTGATGAAAGATTCATGAGCAGCGTTCGTATCACATTAGTGTACGCTTTGGTAGCCGTCGTAATATCAATCTCTGTGAGCCTAATCGTGGCGATTGCTTTGAATCATCGACACCGAGGTACCTTAGTCGTGAAAGGTGCTAATCGGATTCGTATCCTCCTGTTGCTTCCGGCGATCATGGCACCGGCGGCGACCGGGATCATGTTTCGGGCATTCCTGTTCGAGCATGACTTTGGTATCCTCAATTACTATCTTCAGGTGTTAGGTTTCGAGAGCGTACCGTGGCTACTACATCCATGGATCGCATTGCTGAGCGTAGCGTTGACGCACGCATGGGTGCGGGCGCCGTACACATTCTTAGTATTCGATTCCGGTGTACGGCAGATTCCAAGGTCCTTCTACGAGGCGGCGACACTGGATGGGGCATCGGCTCTTCGACAAGCCGTTAGTATCACATTGCCATTGGTCCGCGGGCAAGTGGTCTTCGCGATGATATTTCAGGCGACTTTCGCGTTTCGGGCATTCGACATCGTGTTCATGTTGACTGGTGGTGGGCCGGGGCATGCGACACGAGTAATGCCGGTGTACATTTATGGGGAAGCTCTGAGACGGTTCAATTTTGGGTATGCGATGGCGCAAACGGTGATCTTCTTGGCCTTGAGTATTGTGTTCGTGTTGGTTGGGCTGAAGCTCGTTGGGAAGGCGGAGGTAAGACGATGAATACGTTGCGAAGGTGGTGGAGCGGCCTCACCGCGAAGGTCGTCTGCCACGGAATAGTCTATTTATTTATCGCTGGGGCCGTACTTCCCATATTCTGGATGGTCACGTCATCATTTAAGACTCAGCGTGATGTCTTCACTCTGCCACCTCGGTGGATAAATTTCTCTCCTACACTAGATAATTATGCATTCGTGTTGGAACGATATGGAGTGGGCTCTATTATTAACATTCTCCTTGTCACCGCAGGTGCGGTGACGATTGCAGTCGTAGTAGGGTGTCCCGCAGCGTATGCACTTGCGCGTCGCCCGAGTAAAGTGACTAAGGTGTTTGGCGCAGTTATTTTCGGTACAAGAATTCTGCCGACCATGACGTTCATTCTGCCAATGTTTCTTATGTTTGCCGTAATCGGAATATCGGGTACCCGATTAGCGCTGGTGGTCTCTTATCAACTCATGCTGTTGCCCGTCGTTTTGTACACGATGTGGTCCTTTTTTCTAAGCATCCCGAGCGAAATCGAAGATGCGGCAAGAATCGATGGGCTGGGCTCAGTGGGTGTGTTATTTCGAGTTTCGCTTCCGATTGTAGGTTCGGGGCTGGCCGCGACGATAATAATGTGCGTTATCTTTTCTTGGAACCAGTTCCTTATCGGTTTCGTTCTCGGCGGTCGTCGAGCTCGTGTTCCCACAATGATACTTCAGCATTTTCGGTCGACCGAAGACCAGGCTACGGCCTACGGTCCAATGTACGCCTGGGCAACTCTTGTGGCTCTCCCGGTGGTTATCTTGGCTCTACTAACGGGGTCGGTGCTTGTTAGGCACCTCACGGGCAGCAAAGAAGGTATTGTAGAAGATGTAGGGGCCGCTTAGGAGAACGTCGGACCTCGCTATCGTTGCTGAAACAGCAACTCGACCAGGAGGAACACGATACCGATCTTTGACGTTGGAAAACTGGACGAGATTGGCGGCGGGTTCTTGAAGGAGGCGGGCTGTTGGGCGCCGGGGCGCAGCAGGTGGCTTGTTCCCTGATAGTTTCCAGTCTTATGGGACCCCGAATCGCACAGAGTGGCACGATCCACCGCATAGGACTCTGGCTCAAATCGAAAGAGGAGCGAGCGATGCGAATGAGCGTAGGAGTTGATCTGCACAAGAGTCAGTTCACGGTGTACTGGCGAAGCGACGACGGGCTTACCGGGAAACACGAGCGTTATGCGACCACCGGTGACGGGTACCAGCGATTTGAAGCGGTTCTACAGTCGGTGATCGATACGGGAACGCCGGTAGAGGCCGCCGTGGAGTCCACGGGAAATACACGGTATTTCAAGCAGCGGATAGAACGGTGTGGCGTACCGGTGCGGGTAGTTAACACGGCGAAGTTCAAGGTAGTGACCGAGTCGGTAAAGAAGACGGACCGGCACGACGCGGCGACGCTGGCGGAGTTCCTGGAGAAGGACATGCTGCCGGAAGCGCATCTGTGCACACCAGAGAGTGAAGAGCTCAGACGAGTGATCAAGACGCGCAAAACGCTGGTGGAGACGATAGTGACGGTGAAAAACCAGCTTCACGGGTTGCTGTTGAGCCTGGGGATCGAGTCGAAGCGCGGGCAACTGCAAAGTGCAAAGGAACGCCGGCGCGTGCAAAGCGTGCTCGCGGCACATCACGTCGCCGGCGCCGCGGTAGACCCGCTGTTTGAAACGATAGACCGCCTCAGCGCAGAGGTCAAGAAGCTGGAGAAGGTAATCGCGGAGATGACCACGGACGACCGGGTAGCACAGCTGATCATGACGATTCCGGGAGCGGGATTGATTACCGCAGCAACGATTCGGGCGTTTACCGATGACATCGGACGATATCCTACGGCGGGAAAATACGCCGCGTATGCCGGGTTGGTTCCGTGGGTACAGAACTCGAACGAGACGGTCCACCACGGGCGGATTACCCGTCGAGGTCCGGTGGAACTGCGAACGGCACTCGTACAGGTCGTCCTCGGGATGGTGCGAAACCGACGCCGTACCGGGACCTACCGGATTCTCGAGCGGTATGACCGGTTAAAGCGGGCCAAGGGATCCGGTCGGAGCATCATTGCCACGGCCCGACAGCTCAGTGAGATCATTTACCGGATGCTCACTGACGATGTCGAGTTCGACGAGGCCAAGATGCTCGACCCGACTATCCGTCGAAAGGCAGTGGAAATGCAGGCGGCAGCATGGAATGCCGCATAAATCAGTGAGCTCGAGTCGAGTTCACGGTTGACTTTTAGTAGTAGGAGGAGAAAGAGAAGGTGGAAAGAGAAGAGAACACGACAGTTCCTGCAACAACGGTTGAGCAGTTCATCCGGGATGTATTCGTACGTCTCGGTATGTCGTCAGATGATGCACAAACAAGCGCCGAACTGCTCGTCTGGCCAAACCTTCGCGGTGTGGATGCGCAGGGGGTCCAGCGGTTTCCTTGGTACGTACAGCTTGTCCACGACGGCCTCCTGAATCCATCGCCGAAAATCGAGACGTTGCGAGAGCGGCGCTCGACGATTCTTGTGGAAGCCGATCGAGCTTTCGGGCCGGTGGTCGCACGGGACGTCTCCGAACGTGCCATGGAGAAGGCCAAAGAGTCCGGTATATGTTGGTGTGTTATCAGAAACCACGCCCACCTCGGTGCCCTTGGTTACTATACGGAGAAGATTGCCCGACAGGATATGGTGGGAATCGTTGCCGTTTCCGCCCTTCCAAATATGGTACCGTTTGGTGCGAAAACGGCCGGTCTGCATAACAGCAGTCTTTCCATAGGGGTGCCCGCCTTCACGAGGCCTCCCTTGATTTTGGATATGGCCACAAGCGTCGTAGCTGGCGGGAAGATTTACTATGCTGCCGATATGGGGTTGCCAATACCCGAGGGGTGGGCAGTGGATAGTGAAGGCAGAGCCACTACTGACCCCACGGTCGAAAAGGCGCTTCTACCAGTCGGGGGACCCAAGGGCTCCGGATTGGCCATGATGCTGACGGCGTTAACAAGCACCATCGCGAACAACCGCATCATCGAGCCCTTACTGGACGATTCGCGTCTGCCTCGTCGGCACAATCAGAATAGCGTCATAGCCGTGATCGATATCGCCGCGTTCACAGAACTCAGCGAGTACAAACAGCACATCGATCATTTCATCGAGTGCATCAAGGCCCTGCCCAAAGCGGATGGGGTTGAGGAGATCTTCGTCCCAGGGGAGATCGAGCATAACACGTATCTCAAACGGAAGGATTCCGGAATCCCCTTCCCAACCCACGTGGTGAGGCGGTTGCACAATATAGGCACAGCGTTGGGCATAACGAGTCCGTTCTGAGTGTCGAAGCGCTCGCCGGGATCGCATGCGGAGCCACGGTATGAAACATACTGAAGTAGTGTGGGGACTTCTTGGAGCGGGTGACGTATGCGAGCACAAGTCCGGACCGCCGCTCTACCAGCTGGCCAACTCTCGGTTACACGTCGTGCACCGGCGGAATCGGCAAGCGGGAGAAGACTTCGTTCAAAGGCATGGCCACGGTCGCTACGTCGCTTCCGAGCAGGAGGTATATGATGACCCCGAGGTCAACGCCGTCTACGTTGCAACACCGCCAGAACTCCACGCGATGCAGACGATGAGCGCGCTACGCACGGGCAAGAATGTCCTTGTCGAGAAACCTATGGCTCTCAACAGCAACGAATGCGACGACATGATAGCTCTTGCGAGAGAAAAGGGCTGTTCCCTGGCGGTAGCGTACTATAGACGCGGCTACCCTTCCATTCGCCATATCAAGAGTCTCCTCGACAGAAAAACTATTGGCGAACTTCGCTTTCTGAAGATCAACAACGAGTTCCCGACGAATCACCGACTAGACCTGGTACATTTCCTTGTTGGTAGAATCGCAAGCCTTCGTAGGGCGGGCGGAAATGGAAATGTTTGCGACTTTAACGCACGCTCGACAGCAATTGAGCTGCGCAGCGAATCCTCTGTTTCTGTGCGCATGGGCGCGAATTGGCTGCACACAGACATGCCGGAGACATTGGTACTCGAGGGGAGCGAAGGGGTCGTTTACCTTACGGATCTCAAGCTTGGACGACTAACGGTACGAATCGCAGACCAGATCGAGGAGACCGTCACTGTTCCCAGCCTCCCCTATACTCATTGGGGGTTAATAGAGAACTTCGTCCTCCATCTGACGGAAGGGGCGCCCCTGGTTTGTACCGGTTCCGACGGTCGGGAATCGACGGTACTGCTGGATCTGTTGGCCGACGCTAACCCGAACGGATCTTGGATTTCGGTACGATACTGACGTTGCGTGGCATTACCGCTCTATCTCGAAAAACGTCATGACGGCCACCTCTCGGGTCGAGTTCTTGAGAACGCCCCCAGTTGCCCAGACCTGGGGCAATGATGCTCCTGCCCCGACCCGGAGTCGTTCAATCGGTCGTAGCGTTCCATGATCTGGCATGAGCCGAGCTGTGGAACAGGACACAGTTCGCCGGGAAGGTGGACAAGAAGCCGACCGTTGGGAGCCTGCGGCACACCTTCGTCGTAAACAAGATGAACGAATGGATGGATGCCGACGTTGACACCGGGGTGATGATGCCGTATCTCAGCCGGTATCTGGGCCACTCATCGATCGTCGAGACCCAGTACTACTTCCATGCTATCGAGCAGGCGTTTCCGATCGTTCGCCGCCATGACGTCGCCTCACAGGCCATCATCCCCGAGGTGGTGCCGTATGAAGGCTGATACCTCTCGCAGGGCGCCTCTGTTCTTTTCGATGACCTACGAGTTCCTGCAGCTGTATCTGCCGAAGCAGTGCGGCAGGAGCCCTCACACGGTGGAGTCGTATCGCGACGCGCTTTCCTTGTTCCGACGCTACGTGCTCGATGTTGTCGGTGTCTCTATGGGAGAGTTCACCTTCGCTGAGTGTAGTCGTGAGTGCGTCCACGGTTTCATGGATTACCTTGCTTCGCGGAACAGCGCGCCCACCACACGGAATCAGCGTCTGGCCGCGCTGAAATCGTACGTCTGGTTCGCGGCGGACAAAGATGTAACACTACAGTCGAGTGCACTAGAGGTACGGAGGGTGCCTCAGTGCAGAGGTCCCAAGACCGAGAAGATCGTGATCGCGGAAGACGCGATGGCTGCCATTCTCGCGCAGCCGCCAAGGACCAGGATGGGACTTCGCGATCGTGCGATCATGATCCTCATGTACGACAGCGCGGCCAGGCTCGGCGAGATTCTCAGCTTGAATCTATCCGACGTGGTGACCGCCGGCGCCAGTCCCTACATCCGCATCAACGGCAAGGGAGGCAAGGAGCGGATCGTACCGATAGCTCTGAAAACGGCAGCCCATCTCACTGAGTACATCTCCGTGTACCACAACGGGAATCGCCCAGACACGAACCTGTTGTTCTATACGGTGATCAAGAACACCCCGGGCGCGATGTCTGAGGGCAACGTGGAACGGTTCCTCAGCAGATACGCGCAACAAGCGAGGTCCGGTTGTCCTTCCGTTCCCGAACGGGTACATCCGCATATGTTGCGCAGAACACGAGCGACTCAGTTATACCAAAACGGAGTAAGCCTGCCCCTTGTATCACGGCTTCTTGGTCACGCCTCCCTACAGACAACACAACTCTACGCGAAGCCCAGCCTGCAGATGCTGCGCGAAGCGATCGAATCTGTCGAATCGCCGGCCCAAAAGGTGGAACGACCTATCTGGGTTGAAGACGAGGTAGTAATGGCAAAGCTCAGCGGACTCAGATAGCCGGTTGATTATCCTCAGGATTCAGGCCGCTACCTCTCCGCGAACACGCCTTTTGCAGCGTTTCGCCGAATCCTGAGGATTACGATATCCGGAGCATAATACCCGTAATCCGAAGTTCAGGATTAGCCGCAGAGAACGCCATCCGGCCATTCGTGTTGGGCAGGAAGAACTGGCTGTTCTCGGGCAGCCCCCGAGGCGCCGACGCCTCCTGCGCCATCTACTCACTCATCGAGACGGCACTATGCCGAACGCGGCATAGTGCCGTCTCGATTAGGCTGTACAAACCCGCCATGGCGTTGGCTCCTCGGGGACTCCGTGAGAAGAGCCACTTCTTCCGGTTATGCTGAGCTCAGCATAACCGGAATTATGCCGAGCCGAGGATTATGCTGAGGCACGGGACGGAAACTTCGCATCTATCGGCTGCGTAGGGTCTTCCTCCAACCTGCCGATAATGGATTCCGTGGGCTGACCAGGAAGTTTTCCTCCCTCGCCGACCAAAGAAAAAGGCGCCCCGTTGGTGAGACAACGGAAGCGCCGGTGACAACTGTGACAACACCACAGCCATCGACTACAACCTATTCGATTTTGTTCATCAATTCTACACCGAGAGTCTCAGCAAGGCTTGTCCGCTGCGCGGAACCGTCCATACCGGGCGGATTCAGTGGTTCACCCGTCAATAGTAATTAACGCGGTCATTCATGCCTCCATAGTTCTTCTTAAGCCAGTCCACCAATTCATCACTGAGAGACGGCATTTCGAACGCGCGAGCGTTGGCTTTTACCTCCTCCGGCGACTGAGCACCGACAATACTGCTGCTTACGCCGTCCAAGACACTTGCAAATTTGAGGGCCACTTGAACTAAGTTCTCATATGGTGGTTGTACCGCTCTTTCGCTTAGTTCCCCGACCTTCTGAAGTACGAAATCAAGATTCTCAGGTTTGTACCGTGATCGCTGATCGTTCTCGGGAAAACGATGTCCCGGCTCGTATGTTCCGGTTAGCAAACCACTTTCTAATGTAGTTCTGGCAACAATGCCAATGTTTTTGTCCCGCGCCAAAGATATTGTACGCTCGTTACGCTGCCTCAGAATACTGTAGACTACCTGAAGTACATCAACTACACCCGTATCCATGTATTGTCTTGACAGGTTTTCGGTGTCCTCAGTTACATTTGGGCCTTTGATCGAGGCCCCCATTGCTCGTATCTTGCCCTGCTCCTTGAGTCTTACAAGAAGTTCCAATGCTTCGTTCATGGTCTCGCGATCCTCTGGTGGTTGATGAAGAAAGTAGATGTCAAAATAGTCAGTCCCCACCTCGGCGAGGCTTGTTTCCAGGTCTTTCTTAATATCTGCAACTGTAGACCTGTCCTGTCCGTTGGCACTCTTTGAGGAGATAATCAGGCTGTCTCGTCGACCGAACTCATTGAGGAATTCACCAATGATTCTTTCGCTGTCATGATAGACTCTGGCGGTATCGATATAGTTACCACCGATGTCGACATACTGCCGGCAGACGCGCACCGCTGTGCCTCGGTCAACGGCGCCGTATCGTACACCGCCGAGTGCCCACGCCCCTAAACCATACTCGGTCAATTCGAATCCCGTTCTTCCAGCGACTCGTTTCTGAAGCATCGAAAACCTCCATTGCTTTTTTTGAGCAGCGCCAATACCAATACTAAAAGCCTTAAGGAAATATTGCCACTTGGCCCAATAGACTTTAATATTGCAATAGTATCATGAATACTGTGGTTTTCAAGCACTTATTCCTTATAGTTCTGATTCGATGATAGAATGCAAGGCAAATTGTCTGGTGTGAGATTTATTGAATGATAAAAACGAACTGGTTGAAGAACTTGTCGGAGAACGAAATCGCCGTGCTTGCGTTGGTACAAGAGAATTGGCATTTGAGTCGGCCGGGCCTGCTTGAGCGTTCTCCATACGGAATCTCCAAGACTGACGCCATAGTTAAGAAACTCATCCGTGAGTGCATCGTCCAGATTGACGAGGACGAGAACGTCGGTAAAGGCCGTAACCCGCATCTCTATTCTGTTAATCCCAAACTTGCATATTTTGCGGGGCTGGAACTCAATGCAACGTATGATCAGCTTGTCATAATCGATTTCGCCGGGCGTCGGGTTGCGGAGCAGAGGCTACCTCCCAGTTACCGATCGGATTCGATTTCCGGTAGCGTGGTAAACCATATCAACTCTGTTCTCGCCGAGTGCGGATTGAGTCGAGAACAGGTTTTCGGTATCGGCGTCGCTTCTCATGGGGTCATCGATCGTGACAAAGGCACCCTTCATTTGCTTCCTCATCTTGGCAGGGCGACAGATAAAGAGTTTCGTACTCCAATAGAGAGCGTGCTGCGCATACCAACATTTGTGGCTCAGCCCAAGTTCTTCACCATGGTAAACAGATGTATATCCGGCCAGATTAACAGCAAGCGACCGGTGCTGAATGTGAACCTTGGGCACGGGGTGGGAATGGGAATTGCCATTGACGGCACGTATTACCTAGGGGATACAGGAGTAGCCGGTCAAATCGGTCATATCAGAGTGCCGGGTTGGGAGCATACCTGTTACTGCGGAAACATCGGCTGCCTGGTAACGAAGGCTTCCTACGAAGGCATATGCGTTGATGCCCTGGAGCGAATAGACAACGGTTTCATAACGTCGATAGACCGATCGTATCTGGCAAAGGGTGACTATGAGGCGGGTGCCAATCACGTGATCGATCGGGCAATCGAAAACGACAAGTTAGCGGTAAGCATTATCCACGATATCTGCTACGCATTGGCAGAGGTGCTGTCGCACGTGGTTACGATTCTCAACCCGGGCTTGCTACTGATTAACTCGAATCTTGTTAGGGCAGGTGACTTGTTCACGGGACCTGTCCGTCTATTGTTGCAGAAGAACACGATTAACGAGAGCTTATCGAAGTTGGAGATTCGATTTCTCCCCTTAGACTCCGCCGACGTCGCAGATGGGGCCGCCTTCTACGCTCTGCAACGGTTCCTCGATAGAAAGTCCGACTGCCTCATTTTGCCGGAAGCGTAGCTGCGGCTACGGACTATTTTGTTTTATTCGCACTGAATACAAAGATAATTGACGACATAAAAGCGTGAAACTGTCCGTTTTGTTGACATGAAATAGGCTAATAGATAGGATTCGTGGGGACGAGTCCAAAAGAATCATATCGATCGCGGAGGTGAATCAATGGGAGTGGAGAACAAACGTCCGAATATTCTGTGGATTTGCTCGGATCAGCAGCGGTTCGATACGATTCACGCTCTAGGGAACGATTACGTCCGAACGCCAGTTATAGACGGGCTTGTGGAAAAGGGAGTCGCCTTCCAATCTGCATATGCTCAAAGTCCGATTTGTACTCCCAGTCGTGCGTCCTTCATGACTGGCCGGTATTGCGCAACTCACCACCAATACAAGAACGGCGCTGAGTCGTTCCCGGATCAAGAAATCCTCGTATCGAAGCTTTTCGCCGACCAAGGCTATTTTTGTGGTCTCATTGGTAAGCTGCACCTCTCTGCCGCTCAGGGGGAAGTTGAGAAACGACCGAAGAACGACGGATACCACTACTTCGCGTGGAGTCAACATCCCTATCCGGACGTCGAAGATGCGGACTATGTTCAGTGGTTGAAAAATGAAAAGGGTATAGATCCAAAGCCTTTGTACGACAAGCTCGAAGGTTCGGTCGGTCCCGGTGTCGATACGGAGTATCACCAAACGACATGGGCGGCAGAAAGGGCAATATCCGTCATCCGGGAGCAGCGTGACACGCCATGGTTTCTCAATATCAACGTGTTCGCTCCACATCCGACGTTTCGGCCTCCAGAAGAGTATCTCGAGCGGTACGACTCCTCGACGTTGCCGTATCCGGTCTTCCGTGAAGGCGACATCGAACACCAGAAGAAGTTTCGGCACCTGGACCAGCAGACCAACGACGCGGTCAATCCGTACGAGATTGAGGCAAAAGAGGACACGGATATAAGCGCCCTGCCAATTGACCAGCAGGCCTCAGTACCCCCCTCGAGCTACGATCCTCGGTACATGAAAGCCTGCTATTACGCCGAGATCGAACTGATCGACACCCAGGTAGGAAGAATAATCGAAGCTCTGCGGGAGACGGGGCAGCTCGATAACACCATCGTTATCTACATGAGCGACCATGGGGAGATGCTCGGTGACCACGGGCTACTTTTTAAGGGGTGTCGCTTCTTCGATCCTCTCGTACATGTACCGCTCATCATCTCCTGGCCCGAAAGGTTCCGATCCGGAGTTCGCAGCAAGGCGTTGGTGGAGCTTATAGATCTCGCACCGACACTACTCGAGGCGGTCGGTCAGGAAGTTCCTTATTACATGCAAGGTGTCTCTTTCCTTGAGCTGCTGCAAGGCGAGAGTGACTTGGATCATCATAAGGGCTGGGTCTTCTCGGAGTACAACGAAACATTGCCGACTGCGGCACTCTATCCAGACGGTCGGGAAACCGACCGGACACATAGCACCATGCACTTCGATGGACGATACAAAGTATCCATTTATCACGGGCACAACCTTGGAGAGATCTACGACTTGGAGAACGACCCCGATGAATTCAACGATCTCTGGGACGAACCTGGTTTTCAAGAGACTAAGACAAGGTTGCTGTTCGATCACATGACGGCAATGGCCAACGCCACGGGTAGTGGTGTTCGTCGTACTAAAGACTACTAGGACCGAGGTGCTCTCATGAAGGCAATCTTGCTAATGTTCGACAGCCTCAACAGGCGATTTCTTCCGTCCTACGGTAACAATTGGGTCAAGGCACCCAATTTCAGAAGGCTCCAAGAGCGCAGCGTGACCTTCGACAACGCCTTTATCGGAAGCATGCCTTGTATGCCGGCCCGCCGCGATTTGCATACAGGCCGGTACAACTTCTTGCATAGAAGTTGGGGCCCGGTCGAACCATTCGACGATTCGATGCCGGCAATTCTAAAGGCAAATGGCGTCTACTCCCACCTGATTACGGACCACTATCACTATTTCGAAGAGGGTGGGTGCACGTATCATACACGATACAACTCTTGGGAAGGTGTGCGTGGACAAGAGTGGGATCCGTGGAAGGGTGAGGTCAACGATCCGGAGATACCCGAGGTAGTCCGAGGGCTCGAGCGTCAGAAGAACAGGCAGAATTGGGTCAATCGAAAGTACCTTTCGGATCCCGCGGACCATTATCAAGTAACGACCTTCGATCTGGGTCTCGAATTCATGCGAACGAACGCTACTGCGAACAACTGGTTTCTGCAGATTGAGTCTTTCGATCCCCACGAGCCGTACGTGGTTCCCGAACAGTATCGTGCGCTCTACGAAGACCACTACGAGGGCCCCGTCTTCGACTGGCCCGAATACCGAGAAGTCGCCGAGACTCCGGAGCAGATGGAACACGCCCGTCGTCTGTACGCGGCTTTAGTGTCAATGTGCGACGCTCAGCTTGGTAGGGTTCTGGACCTCATGGATGAGCAAGAAATGTGGAACGATACTATGTTGATCGTCACCACGGACCACGGTTTTCTCCTCGGCGAGCACGGCTGGTGGGGAAAGAACCGGACCGCCCTGTTCAACGAAATCTCTCACATTCCGTTCTTTGCCTGGGACCCCAGAACTGGTCGCCAAGGAGAACGGTCGGACTGTTTGGTACAGTGGATCGATATCGCCCCGACGGTTCTTGAATACTTCAACGTGGCCATTCCCGAGGATATGCGCGGTTACAGCTTGAAAGACGTGATCGCTCGCGATCAGGCAGTTCGTGATTATGCCTTGTTCGGCATGTATGGTGGGCACGTCAACATAACAGACGGTCGGTTCGTGTACATGAGATCTCCCAAGGACCCAAATAACCAGCCCTTGTTCGAGTATACGGTTATGCCTACCCACATACGAACGCCGTTTCGGGTAGAAGAGCTCCAGGAAGCTACGCTTCAAGCCCCATTCAGTTTTACAAAAGGTTGTCCGCTCCTCAAGATTCCAGGAAAAGCGCAGCACCAGAGTCTCCAACACGAGTTTCCAACTATGCTGTTCGACCTGTCCAAGGATTACCGTCAAGAATCGCCGATAGAAAACTCTCAAATTGAAGCCAAACTGACGGAGGAGATGGGTCGGTTAATGGGCGACCACGACGCACCCAAGGAACAGTACGAGAGACTTGGGCTTCGCTGATCCCCGGCGGAGTTCGTCTACCGAGCGTTGCCACACGTTCCACCCCTGGCGAGCGCCTTCGGGCTATGCTAGCTCGCGAGGTTTACAAGCCGCGGAAGCCACAGAACGAGGCCCGGAAAGTAACTGAGAACAAACAGGCACGCCAGAAGCGGGAAATAGAACGGCAGTATAGCTTTCACAGCGTCTTCAATCTCAGTATTGGTAACCTTACTCAATACAAAAAGGACCATTCCGTATGGCGGAGTGAGAAGCCCGATCATCAAGTTGAATACCATTACCACGCCGAAGTGCAGGGGATGCACTCCGAGCGCCGCGAGTGCAGGGACCAGAATGGGGACGAGCATCGGAAGTGCCGCCATCGTCGGCAAGAACATTCCGAGAATCAACAAGAATACGTTGACTACCAGAATGGCCAAGAATGGGTCGGTCGTTATGTAACTTATCGCATCTGCAAGTGCGAACGGCAAGCGGGTACGGATCGCGAGAAAGCTGTAGATCATGGCGAAGCCCACCATGATGAGAGCAGTTCCGGCGTCGACGGCGGATTCTTTCACTACATCCCAAAACTTTGGCCAGGTGAGCTCTTTGTAGAAGACAAACATGATAATGGTAGCGTAGAGAACCGCCAGAGCTGCTGCTTCCGTCACTGTAAAATACCCGCTCATGATTCCGCCAAGCAGAATCACCGGGACAAGGAGGGCAGGACCACCACTTTTGAGTCTCTTTGCGAACAGACCCCAGGAAAACTTGCTTCCATACGGAAGCTTCCGCTTCTTGGCTATGAAGGCAACAGCGACCATAAGGAACAATCCGATCAGCACCCCAGGAACGAGTCCGGCAACGAGTATTGCACCAGTCGACGTGTTCGCAAGGAGGGCGTAGAGCACCAGGGGCAAACTCGGAGGGATTATCGGCCCTATCAACGTTGAGGCGGCGGTTATTCCAAGGCTAATGTCGTTGGGATATCCTTTCTCTATCATTGATCTATGCTCTATCGCCCCAAGCCCCGCGGCATCGGCGAGCGCCACGCCGCTCATACCAGCGAAGATCATCGAGGCGATTACGTTGACGTAGCACAGGCCTCCACGAACTCGTCCCACGACGGTATCAGCAAAATCGAATATCGTCTTAGTCATGCCGCCTTGATTCATTAACTTGCCGGCAAGAAAGAAGAACGGCACTACAAGAAGAGTGAACGAGTTGAGTCCTCTGAACATTCGCACTGCCATCATCGTAGGACTTACGTCTATACCAATGCCCAGGAGCATAAGGGCGATGCTCGTCAGTCCTATGGCGTATCCAACTGGAAAACCCGTGAAGAAAAAAACGAACAAGATCCCAATAAACAGCACGAGAAGCGCTTCAATGCTCATTATTCAGCTCCACTCATTCGAAGACGATAGCAACAGTGTATTCTTTGTTCCGCAAAATCTGCCGAAGGAATGCCCACAAAATCGTTCCGCGCCTAAAGATGACCGTCGGTTCTTTTCACAAGGTATACGCCGGCCGCTTCTCTCACTCTGATTGCCAGCCATCTCAAGAGATAAGAGAGCTTCAGTACAAGGGACACTACGATTGCGTAGTGAAACCAGCCCAATTTGATCGCGTACGTTGTACTTAAGGGCGTGTTTCTCGCACCGTGGGCGATTCTCAAGAAACCGACTATTACCACGACAATCAGGGCGGCGATCAGAAGGTACTTTATGACCTCAATCACCGAGGCCACCTTCGGAGGGAAATTCTTTGACACCATCGTGATTACGATATGAGACCCGGTAGTCTGGAACCCGACAGCTGCACCGAAGAATACCGAAACAGGCATAATGTGCCTGGCGATATCTTCCGTCCAAAATGGCATTGGAATTCCGGTGAGGCTCGAAATATTTCGAAAGAACACCTGGGCGATAACGAGAACAGTCATGCTTAGAAAGAGGGCTCCAGCGATCTCATGAAGGAGCTTGTCGAACAATCCTAATCGCAATTCCTTCGCGAATCTGCCGCCTTGTCGGTCTTCAACGCTCATGGTTTGCCATCCTCGGTAGCTGCGAATAACACGCAATCTGAACCGTGCCCGGTCCCGAAAGAATTGGAACCGGGCATTGGAGCGTCTACGTGAGACATGTCAACTATTTTCACGACGCAGTCAGTACCGACGGTAACTAGTTTGCGTTGGCGCGATTGTAGGCATCTTCAATCCTATCCCAACCACGAGTACCAGGAAGCTGCCAATCCATGATGGCATTGAACTCTTCCATCGACACAGCGGTCTCCTGGAAGATCTGTTCGAGCGCCGGTCCTGCTGCCTCTTTGAACTCGTCAAAATCGACTTCAGTTATGATGATGCCTTCTTCTTCAAGTTTTGTCAGCAATTCGGAAGATGTAGATACCGCGCGCTCTGTAGCCCATTCCGCAGCTTCAACCGCAGTCTTCCGAACAATCTCCTGATCCTCTGGTGATAGGCTGTAGAACCAATCAGTATTCACCATTAACGATCCATTCGCAGTGTGGTGGCCGGTTAAGGCTACGTGACTCTGCACTTCGTATAGCGAGTAGGACCACAATTGTTGGGCCTCGCCCTCCGATGCATCAGCCGCACCCGTGGCCAACGAGGTATAGAGTTCAGGAAGAGGAATCGTCGTCGGATTGGCGCCGATCGTTTGCCAAATGCTTACCCACCGGGCCAGCCCCGGCAGCCGCAGCTTGATACCTCGAACGTCTTCCGGTGATTCCACCAGCTTGTTCGATGTGAAGAACCTCATCCCCCGCAGATAGGGTGCCAATATTTCCTGGTTGGCCCTGGACCGAAGAACTTCCGTCAATTGTTGTCCCACGGTAGGTTCTTCAGGGTGGTAGTACTTCAGGATGTGCACAATGCTTTGCGGCCCGAAGGGAAAATTGAAATTGTACTCGTTCGCGTGGAGGTTAATTGCGTACGTGCCGTGACTTGCAGCCTCGATTACCCCTTCGGTAACCAGTTCGCTCTCTTCCTCCTCTGAACCATAGACGCCACCCGATACAACGGTGGCCTGTATCCTGCCATCAGATTCCTCGTCGAGCAATTCCGCCCATTTCTCGGCGGTCAGAACGCAGATATGGTCTCCCTCAAATACCGAGGTGACCGTGAACTCAACTGTCCCACTCTCATCCGCAGCACCGGCGCCAAAGGCGAAGGTTGCAACCAATAATAGAGACAATACTATCCACCTTTTCTTCATAATCCGCTCCCTCCTGATATTCGTGTGAATCTATCATATTGTAACCGGTGAAATCCGATACCGCAAGAAAAGATATCAAGCTATTCCGTTGATTAAGAACACATTCAATTCTTTTTAACCGTATTATGTAATTTTCTAAACACCATTTCATCTTTATAAAGAATTCTGCCTGCGATCCTTTCCAGAATTCTGCACACGGTAATTGTTAAAAGGCCGGCGTAGCGAGGACCGATGACCTTCAATACCTGGAAGTTGCCATACCGCGGGCAGAGCTCGCATAAACACGGAAAAACAGAATTTAGGCGTTTTAATCATATGGATTAATGTTTTTTTCTGAATGAATACCAACAATAGCCAAGTGTTTCTTCCGCATTGCAATTTCAGATTTTACTGTTTAAAATCGTCCCTGTTGTTTTTTATGGTCACAAGCATACGGGATAGGAACAGCACACCGATTATTGCTGGCAATCGTGTCGGCAGTAGCGTCGTGTTAACACGCCGTGAAGTCAGACTCCTAACTGTATCGGGAGCATAGAGAGTACGGGTACTTCGCACAAATCACACCTTAGGAGCAACGTAAAATGAAAGCCGTAATGCTCATGTTCGACTCCCTAAATCGTCACATGCTTCCGCCCTACGGCTGCGACTGGACGGATGCTCCCAACTTTGCCCGGTTGGCAGACCGGACGGTCACTTTTGATAATAGCTACGTGTGTTCCATGCCCTGCATGCCCGCCAGACGGGACCTACTGACAGGTCGTCCGAATTTCTTACATCGATGCTGGGGCCCGATGGAGCCTTACGACGACTCTATAACCGAGATCCTCCGTTCCCAGAGCGTAACCAGCCACCTCTTGACTGACCATTATCATTATTTTGAAACAGGTGGGTCGAATTACCATTGCCACTACGACACGTGGCAGTTCTTTCGAGGACACGAAGGAGACCCTTGGATCGGTCAAGTATCCGATCCAACTGTCGAAAACGCGGCCGGTCGTAACGCACATCCGAAAGGAATGCATCGTCAAGATCGCGTCAATCGGCAGTTCTTGAAAGAAGAGCATCTTCAGCCGCAGTCACGAACCGTTGCAGCGGGTGTTGAATTTATCAGGCGGAACGCTCACTCCGATAATTGGTTTGTACAGATCGAAACCTTCGATCCCCACGAACCGTTTACCTCTCACCGGATGTACAAAGACCGTTATCCGGAACACTATTTTGACTACGACGGCCCCCTCAATGATTGGCCGGCTTATGACAGAGTCCACGAACGTCCGGATCAAATAGAGCATTTTCGATATGAATACGCGTCCCTGCTAAGTATGTGCGACACTAAATTAGGCGACGTGCTCGATACCTTCGATGAGCTAGACCTTTGGCATGATACGCTGTTAATCGTTTGGACGGACCACGGATTCTTGCTATCGGAACACGACTCCTGGGGCAAGTGCTGGCTGCCGTTCTACCAGGAAGTGGCCCATATACCATTCTTTCTCTGGGATCCGAGATATAAAAAACGGGGCGAACGCCGAAGCAGCCTCGTCCAGCCCGCAATTGACCTCGGTCCGACGCTACTGGAGTTCTTCGGCTTGCAGAGCACTGAGAGAATGCTTGGTACGAGCCTAGGGAAAACGGTTGACACGGATGCTGCTGTCCGAGAGGCCGCCCTATTCGGCATGTATGGTATGCACGTCAATGTAACCGACGGACGCTACGTGTACATGCGTTCCCCCGTCGATTCGTCGAACCAACCTCTATACAACTACACATTGATACCGGCACATATGCGGAAGCCGTATAGCCTCGCTGAGTTGTCCGGGGATCAAGTGGAACTATCCGCACCCTTCAGCTTCACCAAAGGATGCCAAACCTTGAAGATTCCAAGCACCGGTGGAGGCGACCCCTCTTCGCAATCAATTAAGAAAATCGACGCATCGCAGTTCGGGACATTGCTATTTGACGTTATCGCCGATCCGGGACAGTCGAATCCGATAGACAGTCCTCACGTCGAAGCTCAAATGATACAGCATCTTACAAGGCTGATGCAGGAGTGCGATGCTCCTCCGGAGCAGTACAAACGACTAGGACTGTAGCGGAAGCGCCCACGTATCGTGACAAGCTTCCGTAAGCGCAATCGAGGCAGCGCACTTACCGAGTGCCTTCGAATCCCTCAGACCTCGTATTTCAGCATGCTCTTCTTAATTGATGCCGTCAGTTGTCGCTATCCCCTCTCCGCCAACCGCGATAGGACCTCGACGCAGTAGATGAGGGCCCGGGGAAGATGGAAAGGGTCCTTTACGGGGAGAGCCACAACGGTGTCGATCTTGTTTCCCTTACGGTCGAGTTTTTGTGTCCAATCGCCGTGTTCATGGTTTGGGAAGTGAGAAAAGCTCCAGTCGTGGAGCCGGCGAAACCAATCCATCGCCCACTCTTCCGACGTTTCCTCAAAGGCCAAGAGCAGGGCGTAGAGCGCTTCGGAAAAGACCCACCAGATCTTGGTATCCGCGTTGTTCCAAAACAACGGCTCCTTACCGTCGATGTCGATCGCCAAATAGAGGCCGCCGTACTCCTGATCCCAACCCTGTTCCGTCGCCCATCGAATTGTCTCCGCGGCCTCACGGAGTCGCGTCTTATTCCCCGTATGCCGGTATATCTGCATGACAAACCACATCGACTCGATGGCGTGTCCCGGCACCATGGTTCGGCCGGCGGGAGTGTCGGAAAACTCGTTCTCGAGGGTTACGTATTCCACGAGCGCCTTCCGTTCGGGCCGCCGGAAGTTCTGCATGATCTCTTCGGCCATCCGGACGGATTCGGCGACGACCGTTTCGTTTCCGGATGCAGTTCCCAACAGAAAGAAGGCGAGTGCCGATTGCATGTAGTACCGATGGGCCTTCATTCCCTCGGGGAGGAGATAGGGGTGCGTGCCGTAGCTACCGGGACGGGAAAGTCTGTCCCGTACGGTATCGAAAGTCTGCATTGCGGCCTCGAGACACTTCTGATCCCCCGTGGCGCGGTAGTACTCGCTCAGACCCATAATTGCGAATAGGTCGACCACGAGCGATTTTTCTCCCTCTATCATCTTTCCGTCTTCCGAGCAGAGAAAGCCCCAGACGCCGGGTTTCACTTGGCCGTGCTCGAGGCAGAAGTCCTTGATGTTTCGAGCGGTCTCGAGCCAAATAGCCCGTTTTTCGATCCGGTTGTAGAGGGCGGCGTAGGTGTAGATTGCCCGGGCGTTGGACCAAAGGTACTTGTTCCGGGTGACGATGCTTCCGTCATCGTCGATCCCGGTAAAGATTCCCCCATGTTCCCAGTCGATTGTATGACGGTCCCAGAAGGGCATTACGTGGTTAAGCAGATGGTCGAGGTAGAAATCCCGTAGACCGGCAAATGTCTTTGGTGCGTTGCTCATCGGTCGTTCTCCTTCTTCGGGGCAAACCAGATCGGCGAGCTCCAAGCGCAGTGCCCGTTTTGTTGCATTACCTTTACATAGTAGAAATCGCGCGTCGTCGGCTGCTCGTCTTGCCAGTCCCGGACGAACGACAGCTCCGAAGCCGGCAAGAGTCGGTGTATCTTGAGCCTCGGGGACGTGAAAGACGCGCAGAGGCTCAGGTGAGTGTCATTGAGGAGACCGCTTTCCACGGTGTAGCTACGTTCAGTCTCGTATACCGTCCCTTCGAAGATACCCGATACCAAAAGCTTGCACTGAGTCTTCGGCCCACCTTCTATTCGGAGGACCACCGATTGTACCGGCATCGTATTCGAGCGGGTCGTGACGGCGTCTACGGTCACCTCACCGCCTCCTTTACCGATATTCACGGTGTTGGTCTTGCCCGTTGTGTCCGGGCCGCTTACAAAACAGGGAATCGCCTCGGTTACTCGGCCCTCGGTCACGGTAAAACGCAGCCGCCAGTCCGTGGCGTCCTTGGCGTGGAGCCCTCCCCAGCCCCATTCCAGTCGTTGGACGAAGCTCTTGCCGGGCTCCCTCGGGGTTGCGGCGGCTGCCGAAGGGCTCCAGACGGCCGCCGGAAAACCGTTCTTGACGATCGTCACCGATTCCAAGGGCGCCAGACCATCGACGGCCAGGTGGAAAGCTCGCTTTTCCGAGGGCGGTAGGACATCACCCATCATTGCAGAGCCGGACGATAGCTGCAGACGTATTCTATCTCCGGTAATCGCGTAACAATGTCTCGCCCGGAGTGCTTCGAGGATCGATTCTCGCGTCAGGGAAGGGGCGTATATGCCGGTTAATCCCTCGCCGTAGGCCCCGGGGTGTCCGTAGTGATTGTCCGTGCCGCCGACAAAACCGACGACGCGACCCGATGTCAGCTGGTACGACACCGACTGACGGAGCTCCGAGGATCCCATCGAGTGGCCGTACATCCCGTGGAGGCTCGTAGCATCCAACGAATTGCCATGCTCCGAGAACACCTCTGCCACAGGCGAGAGAGAGCTATCGACATCCGGCCAGGAAGTCCCCCGGGCTCCGACCGCGTAGGCACAGTGATGCGGTACCAGAAGGGCGTCATGTGTTCGTGCGAAATCGTGGAGTTCGTCTATGGAGTGGGGTCGGGATATCTCTTCGACGCCGGGCGGCAGCAACACGCAGTAATCTCCCCACTGCAACGAATGCCACTCGAATCCGAGAAGGCTGACAAAGCTACCCGGTCTGTCTAATTGCCTCGACAGCCCGACTACATCGTTCCACCGAGCCACGACTCTCTGGAATCCTTCTTCGTGGTACTGCTTGACCGCGGACTGGTCGTCGGGAACATCGGGCCACCAACCGTGGGGAGTGAGGGCGTGAACGTCGAGAGAGGTTGCGGCGATCGCCGTCGCACGCTCTATGGAGCCTTGCCCGTAGCCGACGTCGTGATGGTTGTGGAGGTCTCCCCAGTATAAATTCATCATCCAAAACAGCCTCGTAAAATTGTATCTAGGAGATTATTGTTCAAAATAGGGGTATATACAACAATATAGGGGGATAAAAAAGCGTGAATTGTGTATTCATTGACATTAAGAAACCCCGGCGATAGGATTTGCAAAAAGCGAACGCGTAAGGAGAAGCGGGAACGATGAGCCGATTGGCAATAGAGGGTGGGGCGAAGGCGATTACGTTGAATCAGGACGAAGCGCTTCGGTGGCCCCGAATGACCGACGAAGAAGTGGACGCGGTGTCCGCCCTTGTCCGGGGGGGAGACATCTCGGTGTCGGAGGAGCCGCGAAAGCTCGAATCGGAGTTCGGAAGCTACATAGGGGTCCCTCATGCGCTGGCCGAAGTGAACGGTACGGCCGCTCTTCACTCGGCTTTCCATGCTCTTGGGGTCGGCGCCGGGGACGAGGTTTTGTGCACATCGTACACCTATTGGGCCACCGTAATGCCGGCCGCCGTGCTGGGAGCCAAGGTGGTGTTCGTTGAGATCGATCCCCGAACCCTCAACATCGATGTGGAGGACCTAAAAAGCCGGATTACCTCGAAGACGAAGGCGATTGTTATCGTGCATCTTTGGGGGCTTCCCTGCGATATGGACTCGATCAATGCGGTTGCCGCCGAGCACGGGATTCCCGTGGTCGAGGACGCGGCTCACGCTCATGGTGCGGAGTACCGCGGCAAAAGGGCCGGCTCCCTTACCGTTGTCTCGACCTTCAGTTTTCAGGCGTCAAAGAATATGCCGGCCGGCGAAGGTGGCATGCTCTTGACCTCCGACGAGGAGCTATACCGGCGGGCCGTCGTTTTGGGGCATTACCGGGAGACGGGTCAACTTCCGGAGCCGTACAAGAAGTACCGGCATACGAGTGGGGGCTTCAAATACCGAATGTCTCCCCTCCACGCCGCGATAGCGCGGGTGCAGCTTCGACACCTCGACCGGCGCAACTCTCGACGGAATCGGAATATCGAAGCTCTTCATGCTGTACTTAAGGAGCTGCCTGGCTTCGCGGTTCCCGAGGTTCCCGCCTATGTCAATCGGGTCTACTACGAGAACAACGTAGTCTACGACGAGACTCAAACGGGTATACCCCTGGAGAAACTCATCGAGATTTTGCGTGCGGAGGGCGTTCGTGTTCGCGGGGACCGTTATCCGCTTCTGCACATGCAGCCGTATTTTGTCGAGCGGGGGAGCGATCCGGAGGCGCTTCCGGTAACTAGGCGGACGGTCGAGAGGATCCTATCTCTCCCGACGTTCCCCGGTGACGACGGCTCCCTCGTCGAGCAGTATGGAGCCGCCTTCCGAAAAGTAGCGGAAGCCTTCCGCTGAATTGGCGGAGCCGAAAGCATGAAGATAGCAGCATGAAGATAATTGATTCACACAACCATGTAGATTTTCACGGTTTCCACGCCGATGCCGCCGTCAAGAATATGGACGAAAACGGGATCGAGTCCGCCTGGCTTCTTACCTGGGAGGCCCCGCAGGACGAGATTAACCCCGACATGTACAAACGGGTCTTCCACCCCAGCCTGCCGGATATGCCCTTTACGCAGGTCGTGGACGCCGTCAGACGATATCCGTCGCGCTTTGTCGCCGGGTATTGCCCCGACCCGAGAAGACCGGACGCGTTGGACCGCTTGGAAAGGGCGTACAACTCCTACGGCGTCCGGGTGTGCGGAGAGCTCAAGTTGAGGATGATGTACGACAATCCCGACGCGATAGAGCTCTACCGTCTCTGCGGCCGGTACCGATTGCCGGTGGTACTGCACATCGACTATCCGATACCCGTGCGGGAGGGATCCTACCCTCGGCGCAACTACTGGTTCGGCGGAGGGATCGAATCTCTCGAGCGGGCCCTAAAGCAGGTTCCGGAGACGGTCTTTATCGGCCACGCCCCGGGTTTTTGGGGCCATTTGAGCGCCGATGGAAAGCACCTTTCTACGTACTATCCCGACGGGCCTATCGTACCAGGGGGAAAGGCCATCGAACTTCTCGATCGCTACCCCAACCTCTACGCCGACCTATCGGCGATGTCGGCCTTGAACGCCCTAAAACGAGACATTGGTTTTACCCGGGAGCTCCTCGACCGATTTCAGGATCGGTTTCTCTACGGCCGAGACAATTACTCGACCGATCTCAGGGAGTTCCTCGACCAATTGGATCTCTCGGAATCCATTAGAGACAAGATCTACCACCAGAACGCGGAAGCCTTGCTCTCCGCCGGAGGAGCACACTAGTGGAAATACTGAAGGCTGCAGACGTCCGGATCCATGTTTGCGACGACGAAAACCAGATGGGACATCTCGCCGCGGAACGAGTCGTTCAAGAGATCCTCGATGCCAAACGCCGAGGGCAGACTCCTGTACTCTGGCTTATGGCGGCCCCGAGCGGCTTTGCATTCTACAACTCTCTCTGTGGCATGGCCCGGAACGATTCCCGGGTGGCAGAGGCGTTGAATGGGATCGAAATCTTTCAGTTCGACGACTATCCCATAGCGAGAGACAATCCCCGGTTTCCTGTGACCTTCCGCTATCTTCTCGAAGATAGGGTTATCGCCCCATTGACTGAGATATCGGGGTTGAAGCCCCTTTGGCGGCCCCTCGATCTAACCGGCGATCTCAATAAGGACGATACAATAGCAGCGCTTTACGCAACGGAGGTCGGGAAACGACTTGAGTCCAAGAATTACCACGTTGTGGAGGTAAAGGGGATCGGAATGGACGGCCATTGGGGTTTTCACGGGGCCGAGACGCCCCTCGATAACCCGCCGGGTATTATCCGGGTGCCGATGAACGCCGAGAACATCGCGCAACAGATGCTCGATTGGCCTCAATACTACGGGAAGCCGCAAGATGTACCCTCCGAAGCCTACAGCTGCAACGTTGCACTCTTTTTGGAGGCCGACGCCATTATCGACGTGGTTCCACAGGCTGCAAAGGAGTACTCCGTTCTTGCCACCTACGCTACGGAAGGCGTTATTCCGGAGATCCCCTCCTCCGCCGTCAAAAAGCACCGCAATGCCGCTGCCTTCGTTACCGCGGTAGCGGCCGGGGCCCTTCGGGAGTTTCGAGAGAATTCCGCGACGGGAAACGAGCCCCTCCTGTCGGAGGTTGCGATTGACCGGCTCCAGGGGATCTGGAGACAACAGAAAGGACTTTCGGATCCCCAAGAGAGTATCGATTTGATGATGGGTGTTCTCCAGAAGATCTCCGGAAGCATGAGGTGATCAGGTGAAGGTGACGCTTCCGTCTCGCTACCGTAGTCGGGAGTTAGAGCTGCCGGTGGGCTGGGATATCGACGTGATTTCTCCCCAACGAGTAGCTATTCCGCCCCGGTTGCCGCTAATCGAGTCGGCCTTGGACGCGCCCACCGGAGGCTCGACCCTCGAAGGGATCGTGAGCACCAAGCTGCGCGAAAAGCCCGGACGTACGTGTATTATCTGCGAAGATCTAACGCGATACTCTCCGACGGACGAAATACTCCCGCTGCTACTGAACCGGCTTAACAACGCCGGGGTTCCCGACGAAGACGTGTTCGTCGTGATGGCCCTCGGTACTCATCGTCCAATGACGGACGCAGAGATTGAAGCCAAGATTGGGTCCGAAACAAAGGCCCGAGTCGAGGTCCATAACTCCGAGTTTCGTGACAAGCGGGGCCTGGTTCGTGTCGGCTCGTTTGGTGATCATCCATTGTGGCTCGACCGTCGGGTTGCGGAGGCCTCGGTCCGGATCGGAGTGGGGAGCGTAGTTCCAAACCCGGTTTCCGGGTGGAGTGGCGGAGCCAAGATAATGATCCCCGGCGTTACGGGGGAGGAGACGGTTCGGGGATTCCACCTCTCCTCTCACGAATTTCGAGAGAACATGTTCGGTCAGGAGATGACCTCCTCGAGGGAGCTCATGGAGTCTCTCGTGGGGCAGATAGGTCTCGACTTCGTAGTAAATTCCGTCTATACACCGGAGGGACAGATCTACGCGGTCCTCTGCGGTGACTTTGTAGAAGCCCAGCGGGTCGCGATCAGGCGCGCGAAAGAAGTGTACGGCTCCCCGGCGCGCCGGAGGTCCGGCTTGGTCATAAGCAACGCCTACCCTGCGGAAACGGATCTTTGGCAAGCGGGGAAGGCGTTTCACTCGGGAGACCTTGTTGCCGAGGACGGGGGCGAGGTAGTGGCGGTTGCCTCGTGTCCGGAAGGCATCGGGCCACACAAAGGCCTTCCCGATTTCTACCAATGGGCCCTTAGGGATCGGGAAGAGCTTCTCCGGGCTGCGAAGGGCGGCGCCGTCGACGACGTAATCGGCGCTTCGAGCGCACTCATGCGTACGAAAACGATTATGTCCCGGGTCCGCCTAGGTATTGTGTCGGATAACCTCGATCGTCGGGTGATGGAACGAATGGGGATCTCCGTATACGACTCTCTCGAGGAAGTGATCGAACGCCACAAAGCAGGAGCGACCAAGCCGGTTACCGTCTCGGTCATTACGCATGGCGGGTCCACCTTTCCGGTGCTTTGAGATCTTTGCCGAAGCTGTTTCCTTCGTTGGACGCCCGACCGCACGGTATTTTGTCCCCGAATACGCCTTATTGTTGGATATTCACAAGAAGAAGGGAAGCGATTTAGCCTTGTTGAAGCCGTAATTTCCAATTATAATGATGGATTGCGGGGCGACTACCAGAATACCAACAGATGAAAGGACGCCGGGTTATGTCAGTTGAACTCAAGCCCGTGATCCCCCACCTCGATGAGCTCTCAGGCGAAGAGTGGGGGGGTCATACTCACTCTGCTGCGAAATCCCAATCTGACGAGAAGTGCAATTGCCGAGCGCATCGGTTTCGGTCTTTCCAAGACGGATTCCCTCCTCAGGGGGCTTTATGGACGCGGCTACCTCCGCATTCGAGAGGCAGAAGTCTCCGCCAAGGGAAGGCGCCCCTTCATGTATTCCGTCGTGCCGGATCTGGTCTACTTTGTCGGCGCCGAGCTACACGTCGTCTACGATCGCATCGTCATCATGGACTTCGCCGGAGATGTTATCCACTCCGCAGAATACCCGTCAAGCTATGCGGCCGAAGACGTAGTCGCAAGCGTGCTGCGTAATGTCACTATGACGATCGAGGACAGTAAGGTTGAGCGATCGCGAATATCGGCGCTCGGAATAAGCCTCCACGGCATTATCGACTACACGGAAGGGCTTATCCATCGAATTCTGTACAGCGGAGAAGAAATCGAGCTCGACGTAAAGACACCGTTGAGCCAGGCGCTTTCCATCCCGGTATTCGTCGCCCAATCGCGGATCCTCGTTCTCTACCGGGAGAAGGGCCCTGCGATCTTCGACCTCAAAGGGGTCACCGTTAACTTGTACCACGGCTACGGTCTCGGTGTCGGGCTCTTTATCGACGGGAACTTCTTTCGGAGCTCCACGGGGATGGCAGGGCAAATAGGCCACGTACCCGTTCCTGGGAACGACAAGCCATGCTACTGCGGAAACATCGGCTGTTTGCGAACCCTCGTTTCGTACAAGGGAATCTGTGAGCGTGCCGAGGAGGAGCTCGCCAAGGGATATGTGAGCATCATCGACCCCGAGAGGCTCAAAGGGCCCAAGTACGAGAACGGAGTAAACCACATTATCGACTGCGCGCTCCGGCAGGACAAGGTAAGCGTTGCCCTTATCCACGAAACGAGCGAGCTCCTCGGCAACGCCCTCGCGCAGGTCGTTAACCTGTTCAATCCGGATCGTCTGTTCGTACATACCAATCTTGTTCGTGCAGGCGAGCTATTCACCGCGCCGCTTCGGCTCTACACACAGAGAAACTCCCTCAGCTCCTCCTTCGCGTGTCTCGAATTCGAGTTCACGACCCTGGCACCGTTTGCCGTTGCCGAGGGAGGTGCTTTCTTCGCTCTTTGTGAGTTTGCCGGCAGCAAGGGAGAGGAATGGTCGTGTCACAAGTAGGAATACAGGAGCTCGTCGATTTCGGTCGTAGCTACTTTTTGGCTCGAGGCTTCGCAGAGTCCGCCGCAGGAACGATTTCCGAGATCGCCGTCCTGACGCAGGCATTTGGCATTACGACCCACGGCCTGAGCCAGTGGGGCTACATTCGTCGCGCGATCGAAGCCGATCGAATAGACCCCACCGCCGAGCCGGAGGTTCTCCGGGATGGCGGCGCCGTGGGGCATCTAACCGGGGCACGGGTTCCCGGACAGGTGGTCATGCACATGGCCGTCGAGATGGCCACCTCCAAGGCCCGGGAGCACGGTATTTCGATGATAGCGGTGAAGAAATCGCATTGGGTGGGCGCCGTTGGGCCGTATCTGATTCCAGTCGCGGAGAACGGGCTCCTTGCACAGGCTTGGGCCCAAAGCTCTGCGTGCGAGGACTGCGCTCCCGTCGGAGGCATCGACGCGACCTTCTCCACGAACCCTGTTGCGTTGGCGATTCCTACCGGGGGGACGCCGATTATCGCGGACTTTTCGACTGCCACGGTGTCGATGGGTAAGGTAAAGAGTCTGATTTCCGCCGGCCGCAAGGCGGATGCGGAGATCTTTATGGACGCCGATGGCGGCTTGACCGACGATCCCCGAGTGGTGCCGGAGGGTGGCTCGATTCTCTTTACCGGCGGTCCGCACTTCGGACACAAGGGGTACGCGTTGTCATTATGGTGCGAGGCCATGACGGCGGTTGCGGGAGGCGACTGCAACAACCCCGATCTGCCCCAGAGCCAGTCTTTCAACCTCACGGTTATCGATCCGGAAGCCTTCGGGGGGCAGGAGCGATATCGGGCCGAAATCGGGCG
>CAYPUT010000009.1:0-39350 GCA_964413945.1 uncultured Spirochaetaceae bacterium | reverse complement strand
GCCCGGAGCAGGGCTGCGCCGGGGCTACTTGTCCGATGTAAGGGCAAAACCCCGCATGAACTGTTCCTGCAAAGCGATAAACACCAGAAGGGGTGGCAGTATGGACACTAGCGCACCGGCCATTACCTGACCCCAGTAAACCCCCTCTCCTACCCCGATAATGAGGTTCAGCCCCACCTGGACGACCTGTCGAGAGTCGTCACGAATGATCACCCGGGGCCAGAGGTATTGATCCCAGACGTAGACGAACTGGATAACCGCGAGAGCGCCTATGGTATTCGCACTCATGGGCACAAGGACGTTAAAGAGGAAACCCCAGGGGCCGGCGCCGTCGATTCGAGCCGCATCACCCAAGTCGCGGGGAATCGACATAAAGTGCTGCCGAAACAGGAAGATACCGGTGGCGCTGGCCATAAAGGGCACGATGATGGAGCTGTACCGGTTGGTCCAGCCTAATCCGAAGGGAATCGGTTCGAGGAGTACGCGCCGCGGATTGCCGATCCATCGCAGGAATTCCCCGAAAGACTCCGGGGGTCGCAGCGATACCATATCGAAGAGGCCGACGATCAAGACCTCGGTCGGCATGAGCAGCGTAAAAAGGATAAAGCCGAAAATGATGGCTTTGAATCGTACCCGGAAATAAACGAGTACCATTGCGGCGAGTATGGAAAGCACCGTCTTACCGGTCGTAACGACGAAGGCAATCCAGAACGAGTTTGCCATGTATCTCCCAAGATTCTGGTCGTCCCATACGATACGGAGGTTTCGAAAGAACTCTACACCCGGAACAAGACTCGGAGAGAGGACATCGCCCCGGGACTGCGTCGACTTGATCATCGCGAAGAGTATCGGCGCAGCGATAAGCAACACGGCAATTGAAAGAACAATATGAACCCAAATGGGGTCTTTCTTGTGCATGTTAGGCCCCCTCGTAGTGGATACCACGCCGCCCGGCGCGGAACTGTGCAACCGTCATCGCAACGGCGACTATCATAAGAACCACCCCTTGCGCGGCGGCCAGCCCGACATTGCTACTCCCGCCGAATCCGTCGCGAAACACCTTTACGATCAGAGTCGTGGTTACGCCGGCATTGTCGAAGGGAGCTCGGCCTATGGGGCCCCCGGCGGTAAGAATGTCTATGAGCCCGAAGACGTTGAAGAAGCTGTATGCAAGATTGGTAAAGACGAGAAAGAAGGTCATGGGGCTTAGCATCGGAACCGTGATCCGAAAGAATCGTGTCAGGCCGCCGGCACCGTCGATCTCTGCGGCTTCCCCAAGGCTCCTCGGAACGTTTTGGAGTGCGGCGAGGTAGAAAACGATGTTATAGCCCAGGTTCTTCCAGATGGCGGCGCTTACGGCTACACCGAAAGCCAACGCTGGGTCGTCGAGCCAACGGGGCCTGATGCCGGTCAGAGACGAGAGGATTTGATTAACGACGCCCACCTCGGGGTTGAACATGAACAGGAAAATGGTCCCGGCGATTGCCGGTGAGAGTGCAAAGGGCCAGATCAGCATGATTCGATAGAATCTCCCCCCGGTAATCGGACGGGAGGCGATCGTGGCAAGCACCATTCCGAGGGCAACCCCCGGAACGGTCACGAGCAGCGCAAACACGATTGTCTGGATGGTCGCTTGCCGGAAGGCCGGCGCCTGGACACCGAAAAAGATCGCTCGGTAGTTCTCTAAGCCGACAAAGGCACGGGTATCGAGCAGGAGATTGCTACGATACGCGCTGAGAACCAGCGATTGCGCCACCGGATAGTAGAGAAACACGAGCAGAATAAGAAGCGTGGGGACGAACAGAAGCCACCCGAGCATCCGATGGCCGAATATGGGGCGGTAGTGCATATGCTCTCCTCAAAGAAAGACCCTCCGCCGCGGGGCAGAGGGTCTCAGGTAGTCTCAGAGATAGCGAACAATGGACGCCGGTCTGTCGGCATCGCATTCGGGAATTAGAGGTTTGCGTTGTAATCCCGAAGCCGATCGTCGGCGAGGGCTTTCGCCTCTTCCATCGCCGCGACCACATCGCCTCCCTGCAGGACCTTCTGGATCGCTTCTTCGATTATCGTTCGGGTGTCGAGGAAGCTTCCCATCAGACCACCGGCTGTAGCGCTATTCGGTATCGTATTGAGAAGCTGATCGAAGGCCGTGAAGGCGTTCGGATCTTCGACGAACCACCCCTCGTCTTCGAGCTGTTCCACCGAAGAGTTCCGTACTGGGTAGTACCCCGTAAGCTTGTGCCAGGTCACCATGTTCTCGGTATTCGTCATAAAGAGTACGAAGTCCCGCGCGGCTTCGAGCTCCGGCGTGGGATGGCCGTCTATCAACCAAACGCTGGCACCGCCAATAACAACTCCGTTGCGCGTCATGCCCGCGGGCATCGGGAGAAGTCCTGTTCCGAGCTCGAAGGATCCTTCGACTGCGGATCCGATGTTCCCCAAATCAGCCGTGGACGTAATATGGAACATCGCCTGACCCTCCTGGAAGATCGCATCGCTGCCGCCCCAGTCTTCGAGTCGACCCGTATACGTGTACATATCCCGCCGATTGAGCTCGTCGATCCAGTTCACGATGTTGTAAGCAGCCTCGCTGGTCAAGTTGACTTCGGTCGCACGCTCGGCACGCCCGTTGTCGTTGTTAACCAGGGGAGCCCCCTGCTGCGCCATCCATTGTTCGAAGAACCAGGAATGGAGGTTGAAGCCTATTTTCGCTCCCTCAACGCCGGCCGCTTGGGCCTGTTCGAGCATCGCAATTACATCCTCGAAGGTTTCCGGCGGATTCTCCGGATCGAGCCCGGCTTCTACCATTTTGTCTTTGTTGTAGTAAAGAATAGGCGACGAACTGTTAAACGGAATCGAGTAGATTTCGTCCTCGATCGTATAGTAGTTCAGGACCGGCTCTATATAGTCCGACGCCGGGATTCCCCCGACCTCGCCAACCGGCTTGAATATGCCTGTGTCGACAGCAAGTTGGCTTCCTACTTCGAAGAGCTGGACGAGGTGCGGAGCGTCTCCCTGTCGCGCGGCAAGCACTGCGGCTTGCAGCGTCTCACGGTAGGACCCTTTTCGCTCGGTAACCACGTTGAATCCGGGGTTCGCCGCACTCCACTCGGCCGCGCGGTCTGCGATCCAGCCGGATCGTGGAGCGTCGCTGAAGGCGTGCCAGAACTGAATCTCTACCGGTTCTCCGGGGGTCGCGGAATCTGCATCCCCCTGTCCACCTGCGAAGAGCGATGCCGGCAGCAGCATCGTGGCCAGGGCGATCAAGAATAGTCGGCGCAGTCGATTAATTGTCATCGATAGTCACTCCTTTTGCATGATGATGCAACAATCTGCCAAGGGTATTAGGAGATGATGAAGAGCACGTAAGGTATTGATGAGTACTGGAATAGGACGTCTTAATCCGGCGCCGTAGCCGATTACTCTGCCTCCCACCACCTCGCTTGAGAGACGCGGAGTAAGACGATGCCCTACTGCAACGGATTCAACGTCAACGACACCTGGACGGTCCACTGCTCCTTCGGCCCCAAATCGAGGGGCCATTGGGGGACGAAACAGCGCCCCTCGTATACCGGCTCCGGACCATCTTCGCCGTTCGCCAAGCTTTCCAGGTCCGTACTCCAGAGCTCGCTGTCTTGGGAGGACCGGAGCTGCAACAGGACGCTCCGGGCAAAATCCTGAATCTCGACGAAGGAGACCGCCGGAGAGGTGGTCTTTCCGTCCTGGAGCGTCTCGCTTCGTTTGCCGTCCCGGAATATGGTCGCCCGGGCCTGGTTGGTGTCCGGGGCAGGGAGGGCGAGATTCAGCTCCGAAGCAAAGGTTCCGACGAACCCCTCGGGCCCGGCTTCGAGATGGTAGGTCACGGTAACGGCGTTCTTGGCGAACCGGTAGATCTTGACCAGGGAGAGCTCGGAATCCCCGACCGCGGCGCCGGGAAGATTGCGTCGGTGGGCGGTAAGCGCCAGCTCGTGCTTGTCCCGGTCGAACCGCTCTATCCGGTATACGGTCTCGGGAAACCCGTCGCGGTGGGGGTTTCGGCTATTCTGAAAGTCGCCGAAGTCGCCGACCGGGGAGAAAGCGTGATCGACGAAGCACCGCCGGAGATAGCAGTCGAAAACCTCGGCCCGGCCGTCGTCCCCGGGAGTGTAGGCCTCCGGGTATCGGGCAAAGGTGTCGGCGTAATTCCAGGGCGAACGCAGATAGTCGAGCTCGAAGAGCATTCCTCCCCGGAGGTGAACGTAGGCGTTTATCTCCTGCCCCTGGTAGAGATACTCGGTCAGCCCGTCCATGTCAAAGTCGACGTGGACGATCGAAGGGCTGAAGATGCCCTGCTCCCGGGTTACCCGTTCGGCGTCGATAAGGGCGGCGTAGACCGTCCCCCGGAGGCTGCTCCGGTAGATTCCGGCGTTCCAGTAGGCGTTGTGGCACTGCCCCTTCCAGAGCTCTTCCCGGGCGAGCTGTTTCCGGTACTTGTCCCCTCGAATCTGATTCACCAAGACGTGGGTGTACTGCATCTTGGCGTACATAAGGTTGCTCTCGGGGTACCGGACCAGCACGTGGCGGAAGACCCCGGAGATTCCCGCGTCGCTCTGCCCCCGGAGACCCGCGCCGTTGCATTCCATGCTCTCGAGGTACTTCCGGCGGAAGGATGTCGTCGGGAAGTAGCAGCGTTGCCGGGGGGTTGCCTGCCGGAGGTACCGGGTCGGGAGGCGGGTCGTAATCCAGTCGCGGTTCGTATCGAGGGCGTCGAAGAACCGGCGGAACCAGTTGCCCATCTCGTCGTCGGTCACCCCGTCGAGAGCCATCTTTTCGCCTTCGAGAAAGATGGAAACCACCGTCTCGTCGCTTTCGGAGCTGCACTCCTCGAGGCGCCGGGGAAGCTCCGAGCCGTCGGTCAGCGTTCCGTCTCCGAGCTCGATCTCCTGAAAGAAGGGAAAGGCCACTATGGTTTTGCCCTCGTCCTCGGTAATACAGGGGGTGCAGAGGCTCGTCCCGTTCAAACCGACCGAGGTAAAAAGTTCGGTGTCCAAGAAGGTGTAGTCGATGCCGCTGGTCCGGAAGAGGGAGGGAAAAGAGGGCTCCCAGACCTGCTCGGTCAGCCAAAGGCCCCGGGGGCGGCGGCCGAAGAGCTTTCGAAGGTAGGTCGTCATCCGCTCGATCTGCCCGAGACGGTCCGCCCGGGGAATAATGGCGAGGATCGGATCGTAGAATCCGCTTCCGAGAATCTCGACCTGCCTCCGGCTCAACAGCTCGCTCAAGACATCGATAAACTCGGAATGGTGCTGCTCGAGCCACTGCAGAAGGGCGCCGGAATAGTAGAGCGTGGCACGGACCCGGGGGGCGTTGTACAGGGCTCGGATAAAGGGCTTATAACACCGCTGGTATGTGTCTTCTATGTCGTTGTGGTCGGCACCTATAGGCTGGCTGTTGGCCGTACCAAAGATCAGATTGACCCGGTTCATGCGGACCCCTGTGGGGGGTGATGTTACTCACCAGGCTGACTTGAAGAGGCAGCTTGGGCGGATTGTACTTCCGGCTCCGGGGTTTGTAAAGGCGCGTCGGTCCGGATAATGCATTTCGGGGGGCACTTCCGGGCGGCCTTGGTGCGCTCTCCCTGCCGGCCGTAGTCGATGGTCGACAGATTGTCCTCGACGACGTATCCGCCTTCGGGTGACTGTTTTTCGCAGATCGTACAGGCGATACAGCCGACCTTACAGTACTTCCGAACGCTTCTTCCGATGTCGTTGTTGTTGCACGCGACGATGTAGTCGGCGTCGTAGGGAATCCATTTCATAACCCCCGTCGGGCAGATGTCGACGCACTTGCCGCAGGAGATACAGATATCCCGGTCGACCCAGACCTTTCCCTCGTCGTCGTAGCTGATGGCGTCGACGGGGCAAACCCGAATGCAGCTTCCGAGCCGGAGGCACCCCTGCTTGCAGACCATGTCGCCGCCGTAGAGCAGATAGAGGGCGTTGCAGTCGCTCATCCCGTGATACTCGAACTCGTATTCCGAGACATCCCGGCCGCCACGGCAATGAACCTGGGTAACCTTTCTATCGCCGGAAACGTCGACCTCTTGGCCCATAATCGTCCCGAGCTTCTGCGCGGTATCCGCCCCACCGGGGGAGCAGAGAGTAAGCACCTCGCCTTCGTTCGCCACCGCCTCGGCGTAGGCGGCGCAGCCGGCGTACCCGCAGGCGCCACAGTTGAGCCCCGGAAGAGCCTCCTCCACCTCCTGAACCTTTACGTCCTTCCGGACGGCGAGGACCCGGGAGGCAAAGGCAAGCCCGATACCGAAGAGGGCACCGAGGGCTCCGACGACGACGAACGCGATAATAACTTGGAGCGCCATATTCCTATCCTATCAGGTTGCTCAAGAGGGCCTTGTCGAAGGCCATAAAGGCCATGGCCATGAGTCCCCCGGTGATAAAGGCGATCGGTGTTCCCCGGAAGTACTTGGGAACCGATTCCCGGTCCAGCTTCTCCCGAAGGGTCGACATCAAAAGAATCGCCAAGAGGAATCCCAGCCCCGCGGCAAACCCGGCTATGAAGCTTTCGATCGCGTTGTACTCGTTCCGGACCGCGATCAGCGCGATACCGAGAACTGCGCAGTTTGTCGTAATCAGTGGGAGGTAGATTCCCAGGGCCCGGTAAAGGGGCGGCGAGATCTTCTGGATGACCATCTCCACTAGTTGCACGAGTCCGGCGATAACCAAAATAAAGGTGATGGTCTGCAGATAGGTGATACCGAAGGGCACCAGGAGCCAGTTATAGATCGCCCAGGTCGTCAGCGAAGCGAGGGACATGACGAAGGTAACGGCGAAGCCCATACCCACCGCCGACTCTACGTTCTTCGAGACCCCGATAAAGGGACAGAGCCCCAAGAACTGCGTCAGAATAAAGTTGTTGACGAATACAAAGGTGATGATGATGCCGATATAGGTCACGAGGCACCTCCGGTGGAAGCGGCGGTCGCGCCGGCGGTCGCCGGGTCGGGAAGAACCAGTGACTCCCGGCGGCGGCGCTCTTCGGCGGCCTGGGCGCGTTCGGTGTACCAGTTAAAGAAGGCCATCAGATAGCCGACGACCAGGAGCGCCCCGGCAGCGAGGGAGATAATCCGGACCGGCGAATCGACCAGCCCCGGTACCCGCAGGACGCCGTCGAAGGAGCCCATCGCAAAGACGGTAATCGTACCGTTTCCCAGGAGCTCCCGGATAAGGGCGATAATCGTCAGAGAAAGGGTAAAGCCGAGGCCCATGCCGAGGGCGTCTAAGACCGAGGTACCGACGTTGTTCCGAGCGGCGAAGGCTTCCGCCCGCCCGAGGATTACGCAGTTTACGACGATCAGCTGGAGGAACACCCCGAGGCTCGCGGCAAGGGCGGGAAGGTAGGCGGTCATCGTCAGGTCGACGATGGTCACGAAGCTCGCGATAATAACGATATACGATGGGATCCGGACCTTCCGGGGGATGTAGTCCTTCAGGAGGGAGACGACGGTATTCGACCCGAGCAGGACGAAGATGACCCCGGCCCCCATTCCCAGGGCGTTTACCACCCGGGTGGAGACGGCAAGGGCCGGACAGAGCCCCAGGGCCATCACGAAGATCGGGTTCTCCTTCATAAATCCCTTTGCAAACTCTTTCATCGGGAGATACCTCCTGAGGTGACGAATCTGCTGCCGGCCTCCAGGGCCCGGGCAATTCCGATAAAGGTCAGGGTTGCCCCGGAGACGGAGTCGGCCTCCCCCGGCTCGAGTTCACTAACTCTCGTAGGAACCGGGTCGTCGTCCCCGTTACCGACGAACTTCTCCATGTAGCCGGGCCGCTCGGCTTCCTTCCCCAGCCCCGGTGTCTCGGTGTTCGCCATAAGGGTGGCCGAAAAGAGCTCCCCGTCGGGTCGAAAACCCGCGAGGATCTGCATGTCTCCGCCGTACCCGTTACCGACGAGCTCGAGAACGTAGCCCTCGCTTCCCCCGTCCACCGGGTAGTAGCCCCGGATAACCTCGCTCTCCTGTTCCGGCACGTCCCGCCGTTCCCCGACAGAGGCGTCACCTACCAGCCGTTCGAGGGCCTCCTGAAGCGCCCGCGCCCGATTCGCCTCGATAACCGGCGCGGTTACCATATTGACCAACGCAAGAACCAGGGCGGCGACGGTGCAGATTACCGCCAGACGAAGGCCGATGCCGGTCAGGGTCTCGGGCATCCCCTTGCTTTCCGCTTTCTTTCTTTCGCCCCCCATATCACGCCTCCTTCCGGTGCCCCGCGGCAAGACCGTAGCGGCGCGGCTTGGTGTAGCGGTTGATGATCGGCGAGAAAATGTTCATCAGGATGATCGCCAGGGAGATGCCTTCCGGAAAGGAGCCGTAGAAACGGATAAGAAAGGTCATAAAGCCGATTCCGGCGCCGTAGATCAGCATGCCGGTGCTCGACATCGGCGAGGTGACCATGTCGGTCGCCATGTAGAAGATTCCCAGCATAAAGCCCCCGGCCAGAACGTGAAACAGGACGTCCCCGGTAAAGAAGCCGGTACCGTGGACCAGCCCGCCGAAGGTCCAGGAGAAAACCGCGAAGACGACGAAAAAGGCCGTCGGTATCTCCCAGGTGATAATCTTCTTCGCGAAGAGATAGACGGCGCCGGCCATCAGCAGAAGAGCCGAGACCTCACCGATGCACCCCGGAACGTTCCCGATAAAGGGATCGACGTAGCCCTCCGGGAGGCGTATGCCCAGGTCTCCGAGAAAGCCGCTGTTGAGCCATTCGGTAATCCTCGCATCCGCGGCACTCCGGGGGAATCCCGTGCTCTCCAGGTAGCGCACGGGGCTGCCGATGGAGCCGCCGCTTTCGACCACACCGGACTTGACGCTTCCAAGAAGGGTAGCCGCGGAGGTGCCGTCGACGGGGCCCAGGGTCCGGGGATAGGTCCACCTCGTCATCTCCCCGGTCCAAGAGAAAAAGACGAACACCCGCCCCGCGAGGGCGGGATTCATCCAGTTGTTTCCGAGGCCGCCGAAGGTCCATTTGACCACGGCGACGGCGAAGACCGAAGCGACCATCGGGATGATAACGGGAACCTCCGGCGGCATGTTCATGCCGACCAGGAGTCCCGTCAGGACGGCGCTCCCGTCGTGGAGCGTGTTCCGCCCGAGAGCCCGGGCGATGAGGGCTTCGGTCCCGACCGCGGCAGCGGTGGACATAGCCATAACCCAGAGGGCATAGGCACCGAAGACATAGACCCCCCAGGCCGCCGCCGGCAGCAGGCAGGCGGTAACCGCCCACATAATGCGGGAGGTCGATGCCTCGTCGTGATACTGGGGCGAGCTGGTTACCCGAATCCGTTCCCGGATCTTCGCAGGCTCCTTCTCACCGCTCATGCAGGTACCTTAATCTTCTTCTTTCGGGCAATGCGCTTGCCGATCCGCAAGCCCTGAACCAGGGGAATATGTGCGGGACAGATGTAGCCGCAGCAACCGCATTCCCGGCAGTCCATAAGGCCTTCGGCGAGGGCCTCGCCGTAGGATTCGCGCTCGATGAGCTTGTAGAGGATGGTCGGCTCGAGGCCGATGGGACAGGCCCTGACGCACCGGCCGCACTGGATACACGCTGTCTGGGCGCCCTTGTTTACCTCTTCGGGGGTCAGGCAGAGGATACCGCTGGTTCCCTTGGTCACCGGGGTATCGAGGTCGTAGACGGCGAGCCCCATCATCGGTCCCCCGGCGATAATCTTCTCGGGCACCTCGGTGAATCCGCCGCATTCCTCGATGAGCTCTCCGAAGGGGGTCCCGATGCGCACCTTGAGATTCCCGGGATTCTTGACGGCACCGCCGGTGACCGTAAGCACCCGTTCGATAAGCGGTTTCTCGAAGGCTACCGCTTCGTACATCGCGTTCAGGGTCCCGGCGTTCGACACCACCGCCCCGATATCGATCGGCAAGCCTCCGGACGGAACTTCCCGGCCGGTGATGGCCTTGATCAGCTGCTTTTCGTCCCCCTGAGGATACTTGATTCTTAGACAGACGACGTCGAAGGGAAGACCGAGAGCCTTGACCCGTTCCCTCATTTTTTTGACCGCGTCGGGTTTATTCTCTTCGATGCCGATAGCGACCCGCTCGGTGTCGAGAATACGCTGGGCAATCCCAAGCCCCTGGAGCACGCCGTCGGTCATTTCGACCATCAGCCGATGATCCGCCGAAAGATAGGGCTCGCACTCGGTGCCGTTCAGAATCAGAGTCTCGGCCCGGGCGCCCTTCGGGAGGGTGTATTTAACGTGAGTTGGGAAGGTTGCCCCTCCCATGCCGACGATTCCCGCTTCCTGGACGGCAGCCAAGAGCTTCTTGCCCGACATCGACGAGTAGTCCCGGGGCGCAGGATTCTTACCCAAGCGGTCGAATTCGCCTCCAAGGGCGATAACCACCGCCGGAGTCTTTACGCCGTTCGGGAGGTAGATTTCCCGGATCTCGGTGACGAGTCCGGGTATCGGTGAATGAACATTGGCGCTCACGAAACCCGAGGCCTTGCCGATGAGCATGCCTTCCCGGACGGTGTCCCCCTCTCCGACGACCGCCTCGGCCGGGCCGCCGATGTGCTGTTGGAGTGGGACGATGCATTCGGAAGGTATTACCGCATTCCAGATAGCCTTCGACCGTGTGGCCTCTTTACGTTCATATGGATGAACTCCCCCTTTCGGGAAGGTACGGAGCAAGCCCATGGTTGAGTCTCCCTAACGTAGATCTGCTGCCGCGGGCACGGGCGCCACGCAGGCGGAGAATCAAAAGGCCGATCATTATTGGCGAGTACGCAACCAACAAAACGGCGCTGTAAGTTATCAGATGAGATGATTCGGAGTATAGACCGCTGAGTGGAGTCCTTACAACCCCTGTTGAAATCGGCTGTTGTAACAGAAGTTGTTCTATTGAACCCTCCGGCACAGAACGGAGCGCCTCTCTCGTCCACTCCTCGTCGTAGACCGCGGCGATTCGCTTTCCTTCGACAAGCCTCCCCTCTTCCTCCCGAATCTCTATCAGGGTGAGGGGCCCCGAAGCGTCCGGGAAGGAAAACTCCGCCCCGTAGGCAAAGCCCTCTTGATACGCCACGTGGGCGATGTAGTCGCTCAGATTGGGAAGCTCGTCACCACGGGACGCGTGCCACAGCTCCGGCAGAACCTCCGGCAACGAATCGAGACCTTCCTCGGCAACAGGTACTCCGACCGGCGCGGGAACCCGCATGTTCCGCCCGACGGGAAGAAGAGCCAGGGCCCCACCGAGAAGAAGCAGACCGGGGAGCAGGATGAGAACCCGCATCAGGGGGGTCGTCCCTTCCACCCGGGGTCTCGGGAGGATGCGAAGAGGCGAAAAGAGGGGGTGGTCCCTCCCGACCAGGCGAAATCGCCCCCGGAACCACGAGAGAGTCACAACCGACAGGGTCGCTCCCAGCGCGGCGAGGGCGGAAGCCTGAGGAACCGCGCCCATTTGGATAACCAGAATCGAGGGCAACAGAATAGCGCCGAGCCCGGCTGCCGCGGTAAGGCTCTTCGGCTGCTCCAAAGATCGGAGAAACAGAAAGCCCCCGACGCTTGCCGCCCCGGCGTAGCCCACCCAAGCCCCGCCGACCGAGAGGCTTCCGGCCAGCCAGGGTATGCAGAGCGCGGCCATTGCGCCGCGGCGCCCCTTCGCGAAACCGACAAGGACCATCGAGAGCGCCGCGAGCCCGGCCAAGGCAACCCACCGATGGACCCCGGCGACGTCGGCGAGAAACCAGTCGTCGACCTCGTCCGGCAAGGCCCGTCGCAGACGCAAGACCGTCCCGAGGGTAGCGCGTTCCGCCGGCAGGTAGTAGAGCCGGTAGCGGTCCTGAATTCCTTCGGCATCGAAAAAGCTCCGGAGGCGACGCATGTAGGGATCGTACCGAGGGTCTTCGGCCTCGAGACGGCCGGCAAGCTCCGAGAGGGGCACGCGTTCGACGTGACTAATGGCGGATACCCGAACGCTGGTCCGGCTTTCGGTGACAACCCCGGAGAATCCGGCGGCCTCCAGACGACGGAGGATTGTCTCCTCTTCGTAGCGGGCGGGCACCACGAGGGTGTAGTAGCCCCTCCAGAGTCGGCCCTCACCGGAGAGCTCCGGAAGATCCCCGAGAAAGCAAACTAACGCGAGGTAGAAGACGCCGAGAACGGCGGTTCCAACGAGACTCTTACGGCGGAACGTCATTAGAGAGTGCAGAACGCAACGGCCAAGAAGAAACCGAAGAGTATCCCCACCGATACCTCGCCGGCAGTGTGACCGCTCACTTCTCTTACACTGTCGAACTCGATACCGTGGTGCGCCGCGAGCTGGGCCCCGAGACGGTTGAGCGCCCGCGCCTGGAGACCGGCGGACCGACGAACCCCAAGGGCATCCCGGATAATCAAGATCCCGTAGAACACCGAAAGCGTAAAGAGGGGCGTTTGGACCCCGTGTTCGAACCCGATGGCCGTAGCCAGGCCCGTAACCAAGGCGGAGTGGCTCGAGGGCATTCCCCCCGTCTTCCAGAAAAGGGTAACCAAAGCATCCTGGTAGACTCCGGCCCGCCTGTATCGAGATTCGACGACCGCCTTGAGCACCTGGGCAAAGAACCAGCTGAAGAACGCCGAGAGGAATACCGGGCCGGTAAAAAAGTCGGAAAGGGACACCCCGTCCATGATAATCGAGTTTAGACCGGCCGGCCGCTTTGTCAAGGGACCGTCGGCGTGACAGAATGGGAGCTGCCATGGAATTTACCGCCGGAGACAACGACGCCGGCCGCCGCCTGGACCGAGTCCTCCGCCGACTCTGGCAAACGGCTCCCCTGAGTCACGTCCACCGGGAGCTCCGGCTGGGCCGTGTTCGAGTCAACGGGAAGCCGGAAAAGGGTTCCTACCGGGTTAACCCCGGCGACCGGATAGCCCTTCCAACCGACCGCCCGGGAGACGGCCCCCTCACGAAGACGACCGAGAGAGCCCCGGTGAGGGCCGCGCCTCTCCCACCGGAGCCGGTCTGGGAGAACGAACACCTCGCCGCCTTCTCCAAACCCGCGGGGACCCCGGCGATCGGCGAGGGCTCTCTGGCGGAGGCCGTCGCCCCCGGGCTCAATTCGGCGGCGGCGGAATCCCTGAGCTTTCGCCCGGGCCCCCTCCACCGTCTGGACCGCAACACCAGCGGCCTCCTCCTCTTTTCCAAGAGCCTCCGGGGTGCCCGGCGCTTCGGTGAGCTCCAGGAGGCGGGCGGCATATCGAAACTCTACTTCGGAATCGTCGGCGGGGCGGCGATCGAGGCGCCCGGGCGCTGGGACTTCCCCCTTACCCGGGACAAGAAGCGCCGCGTCAGCCTGGTGCGTCCCGGCGGCCGCCCCGCCGAGACCGGGTACCATCCCCTGGCGGCCGGCAGAGGGGCCCTCACCCTCTGTCTCTTCGTTATCCGCTCCGGTTTTACCCACCAGATCCGCGCCCACGCGGCGGCCGGAGGATCTCCCCTCGCCGGGGACCGGAAGTACGGCGGCGCTCCGCTTTCGGGCCCGGGCTACTTTCTCCACGCGGTTGCCGTCGTCCCGGCCCACCCGGACGACGTTTTCGGATTCAACTTACTCTGGGCGCCACCGCCGGCACGGTTCCTCCGGACGGTCGAAGACCATTTCGGAGAGGAGACGGCCGAATCTCTCGCGGATCTTCGTCGATTCGAAGGGGCTATTCGCACTACATTAGAATCATGAAACGAGGTATCGCCCGCTTCCTCTGGCCTTTCCGGAGAATTCGCGTCTACGCCCTGGTGGGAAAGAGTGGCACGGGGAAGAGCTTCCGGGCACGGCTTATCATCGACAAGTACAACATCGACCTGACCATCGACGACGGATTGTTGATACGTGACCAGAAGATTATCGCCGGGCGCTCGGCCAAGCGGGAGACCGCCTACCTAAGCGCGGTCAAGACCGCCCTCTTTACCGACAAGGACCACCGCCGTCAGGTGCGGAGCGTCCTCGAGCGGGAGCGCTTTCGCCGCATCCTTATCATCGGGACCTCCGACCGGATGGTCGTAAAGATAGCAGAGGCCCTCAAGCTCCCCTCGCCCCACAAGATCGTCCGGATAGAGGACATCGCCACCGCGGAGGAGATCAAAACCGCGATGTCCCACCGTGCCTCCCACGGGAGCCACGTTATCCCCGTGCCCTCGGTAGAGGTACGGCGGAACTACCCCCGGATCGTCGCCGAATCGGTCAAGATTCTTCTGAAGCGGGGAATGGGGCTCATGCAGAACCCGAAGCTCTACGAGAAGACGGTGGTCCGTCCCGTGTTCTCGAGTCGAGGATCGGTATCAATCTCTCAAGCCGCCCTTACCCAGATGATCATGCACTGCGTCGCGGAGTACGCCCCGGATGTTCGGATTAGCAAGGTGACGGTACGAAACGAGCCCACGGGATACCGGCTTCTGGTGCACGTCTCGATTCCCTTCGGAAGCGAGGTGCCCTCGACGGTTCATGGCCTCCAGGACTACACCATCGATAAGCTCGAGAAGTACACCGGCATCTTTATCCGGGAGCTCAACGTCGTCATAGAGGATATTTCCGGCTAAAATCGCATTTGACGTATAGAAATAGCTGCCGATACTATGGTCAGGGAGGACCGACAATGCCCAAACGTCTGTTCGTTGCACTCGTGCTTTGCCTCGTCGCTCTGTCCGCCGCCGCGCAGGACGGGCAGTTTTTTGAGTACGCAAGCGACCACTATCGAGTACGATCGCAGGTAAGCCGGATCCACGCGGAGGAGACGGCGCTCAAGCTCGAAGCGATGATGAGGCTCTACAACGAGTACTTTCGTTTCGATCCCGATCGTCTTACGGCGAAGCTCAACGTGCGAATTTTTCGGCAAAAGGCGGATTTCGATCGCTACCTCCGGCGGGTCATCAACGAGTCCCGGGACGACTTTACCTATCTCCACTATTCCGATCTCGCCCGAAGCGAGCTCGTGGGCTTCTACTCCGAAGGCGAGAGCTTCGATCTCTCTTTGAGTCATCAAGGCTTCGTTCAATTCTTGCGGGCCTTCGTAGCCAATCCTCCCCTCTGGCTCCGGGAAGGCTTCGCGGTGTTCTTCGAGCAATCCGAATACGACGACGACTTCCAGACCGTGGTGTACCGGGAGAACCTCTCCTGGTTGGAGACGCTCCAGAGCGTCCTCGACGGAACCGCGGGCGTAGACCCGATTCCCCTGCGCGAGATGCTGACCATGGACGTGGAAGAAGCCCGGCGACGCATAGACGTGTTCTACCCTCAGGCCTGGGGCGTGGTCTCCTTTTTGGTAAACGCCCCCAACCGGGACATCAACCGGATTCTCTGGGACACGATCAGCGCCCTCGAGCCCCGGGCGACGAAGGAAGAAAACGAAGAGAACATCGAGCAAGAGGTTCTCAGGTGGCTCAGCGAAGAGTTTGTTCGGGAGCGCTTCGGCGAGTACGTCGCCGAGAGGAGATCGTTTCGGAGACTCGTCGAGGATGGGATCGACTACTACGACCGGGGACAGATCGTCGAGGCGGAATCCCTCTTCGTCCAGGCGCTGCAGCTCCGGGAGGACAGCTTCGTTCCCCACTACTACCTCGGGCTGATCAACTACGACAAGGGAAACCACAGCTTGGCGGAGTACTACTACAATCAGGCCCTTGCCCGGGGTGCTGAGGCGGCGCTGACCTACTACGCCTTAGGCGTCAACGCCTTCGCGGACAACCGCTTCGATGCCGCCATGCGCTACCTCGACGAGACCGTCGAGCGGGACCCCGACTACTCGGAAAAAGCGGAAGAGCTTATCGCCGAGATGGAGGGATAGCAGCGCGTATCGAGCGCGCTGGGCTCAAACCCGCCCGGGGACAACAACTCCGGGCCCCGGTGCTTAGAGGGTTCCCTGGTCCCGGTACTTCTTCTTTCTCCGCATCAAGAGCACCAAGGCCGCCTCGATGTCCGCGTTCGGCGGGGTAAGGGGACGGATCACGTGCTTGGCCTCGGCAAAGGCCTCTTTGAATGGTATTCGCTTCTGTTGCCCGAGTTGAGAAACTAAAAAGACAAAGTCGGCAAGAAGGTGCGCCAGGGCTACCGGCCGGGTGACCTCTCCCTGTGCTTTCGCCTGATCGAGCTGTCCGAGGCGCTTGAAGAAGGCCTCTCGGTAGAACTGGTAGTCCCGGTCGCCGAGGAGCCGGGCGATCTGGGGCAAGAAGTGGCGTAGGAGGTCGTACTCGAGGAGCTCCTCGAAAATCCCTTTGGCGCTGCCGGAGAGAAGAATCTTGAGACTCTCCTCGGTAAGACGGGAGGTAGGACAGTCCTCGAGGAGCTCCGACTGCCGCCGCATCTGACGCCGCAGCTGCTTCGTCGGCTGCAGACCGGCGATGACTGAGTACTTAATAGCCCGGACCATCCGGACCGGGTCTTCGGCAAAGATTTCCTCCATCGGGATAACCGGGCTCAGTCGCCGCTTCCGGACGTCTTTTACTCCGCCGACGAAGTCGAGGATCGTTTCGTCCGCGGGATCGTAGTAAAGGGCGTTTGCCGAAAAGTCGCGGCGGTGGACATCCTCCTCGAGCTCGCCGTAGACCGGGTTGAACCCGCCGGAGGACCGGGCCCGGAAGGTCGAGACCTCGATGATCTTATCGCCGAAGAAGATATGGACCAGCTTGAACCGTCGTCCGATAACCCGGGAGTTCCGAAAGAGGCGGCGAATCCGACCAGGAGGCGCGTCGGTCGAAACGTCGAAATCCTTCGGCGTCCGGTCGACCAAGAGGTCCCGAATCGCGCCACCGACAACATAGGCTGCATGCCCCGACTGCCGGAGGCGTCGGATAATCTTTAGGGCATCCGGATCGATATGCCGGCTGCGAATTCCATGCTCGTCGGCGGTGTAGATTTCCGCCTGCTTGACGAGTTTGCCTTTGTCTGTTTGAGAGTAACGTACGCGCACGATGATTTGACCGTATTTCGCCCGTTATACGACGCAGACGCTGAGAGGGTCAAGGACACTGCGACACGCCGGCGCTCAGGCTATCAACCCAAAGACCGTCACCACCGCGGTAACCATTACGAAGCCGATCCCGATCAGCCACTGGGTTCGGCGAAAGCTCTCCTGAATGTCTTCGAAACGGGAGGCCATGTCGCCGAAGCGGTGGTTCACGTCGTCGAAGCGTCGGTTGACATCTTCAAATCGGAGATTCACATCGTCGAAGCGTCGGTTGACATCTTCGAATCGAAGGTTCACATCGTCCAGACGTCGGTAGACGTCTTCGAAACGCCGGTCGATCAGGTCGAAGCGCTTCTCGGTGAGCACGAAGCGCTCGTCCATCAGCTTTCGCTGACTCAAGAGCTCGCTCCCGAGACGGACCAGGTGATCTCCGTTTTGCTTGATCCCCTCTTCGACCCGGGTCAAACGCTCGAGAACCTGCGTTTGGCCCGTCGCGGCGGGAACCAGCTCCAGGACCATCTCTCTGAGATACGGTTTTACGTAGTCGCCAATCCGGCGAATCTCGTCGTCCCCCAGGGGCATAGCAGAATCTCCCACGCTCGGCCTCCTCATTATACATAAGACCGGCGTGGATTGTCTGGTGATTCAGCATTGCGTCATCGCCGCTCCTTCTTTATGCGCCGCTGCTCTTGGGCGATCCTTTTCCACTTCCGTTCCTCTTCGGCTCTCGCGCGCTGGTCCCGGCGCCGTTCGAGGTAGGCGAGCTCCCGTTGGTAGTCGAGGAAGCGCTCGAACCGCTTTCGGGGTAGCTCGCCGGTGGCCAGAGCTTCCTGGACCCGGCAGCCGGGCTCCCCGGAGTGGCTGCAGTCGGAGAATCGGCAGGCCCCTGCAAGCTCCTCGATCTCCGGAAACGCACCGGAGAGCTCGCCGGGCTCTGCCCAGAGTTGGAGCTCCCGCAAGCCCGGAACGTCCGCGAGAATCGCACCGGAGGGTAGCAGGTAGAGCTGCTTGTCCGTGGTCGTGTGTCGCCCCTGCCGGTCTCCACGCCGCAGCTCTCCGACACGGGCTACCTCGGCGGTCTGGTTCCCCTGGGGCGCCTCGGCCTCTTCGCCGGCCGGCGCGGCCAGGGCGTTCAGGAGCGCCGACTTGCCCACCCCGCTCTTCCCGAGCATGCCGATGGTTGTTCCGGGCGAAGCCTCCCAGATGAGCTCTGAGAGACCGTCGCCTCTGACGGCGCTCACCGTATAGATGGGGACGCCCGGAGCGTTGGCCTCGGCTTCCAGGAGGGTACGCGCCGTATGCTCCTCTTCGGCGCAGTCGACCTTGTTCAGAACAACGACCGGTCGGGCCCCGGAGCTCCAGGCGGCCACCACGGAACGCTCGAGCATACCCACGGTAAAGTTGCGGCCGCCGTCCAAGCCGAAGACCAGAAACAGCACGTCGATGTTGGCGGTTATTACCTGCTCTAAGGACTGCTCTCCCGCGACGGTGCGGCTTATGGCGCTGCGACGAGGCAAGAGCCGCTGGATACGCCCGGTGTCCGCTTCAAAGAGTACCCAGTCTCCGACCGTCGGGTAGTCCGCGGGACCAGCGGCGCGATGGGAGAAGGCCCCGGAGACTTCTGCCGGAATCCGCCCTCCGTCGGGCGCAGCTATCAGCTCGTAGGAGTGGTGGACGTGGCGTATTACACGGGCCGGCAAGAGGCCCTCCGGCGACCGCCCTGCGTCGGCTGCCGCCGCGGCCCAGTCCGGGTCCCATCCCCAGGGCTCCAGGGCGGGGAAGCTGGTTCCGGCCTGGGGCCCGATTCCATAGTCTCGTTCTTCGTTCAATTCACTGTGCTGGCTCACTTCAGATCTCCTGGTACTGTCGCCCGAGAAAGCCGAGGTGCCATAAGGCCGCGGCAACCGGATCGACGGTCCCCGGGTCGCAGGTCCAGACGGAGCGAGCAGAGGCAATGAGGACAGTAATTTCTGTTTGCCGTGCCGTTTTTCGTAGGGGCTACGGTGTGGCCGCAGTTTCGGCAGATGAAGGATTCAATCGTCTCATGGACGTGACGTGTTGGTATAGACACGGAGGTACCCCTCGGTAGTCACGAGAACCAATGTCGGATTGAAAGATGCCCTGTTCGTGTGAGCGAGTTCCGCCGGGAGGCGGTACGGTGTGACAGGTGGGATTGCTCAGGAAGGATCGGCGTGATACGCCTGGGAACGGGATTCGACGATCCCGAAAACCCTACCTCGCCGTGCCTCCGAACAGGAGCATCCCTACTGCAAAGGCGGACATTGACGACCTCCTGTGTCTGAAGATGACGTAGCCTAACACCGGTCATCCAAATCGGTCAAGAGTCCTCGTGGTGGATGTGCGTGGTGGACAGGAATCTTGGGGTCTCGATGATGATCTCCACCAGGCCCTCCGGATCAAAGCCGGCTACTGCAGCAGCGGGAGCAGGATACCCGAGAGGCCGATAATCGATAGCAGCACCGTGAGGACGGTAAACCAGCGAGTGGAACTGCGGTGCATGTCGTCAAAGCGCTTGTTCATGTCCTGGAAGCGTCTGTTGACATCATCAAATCGAGAGTTGACATCGTCAAATCGGGAATTGACATCCTCGAAGCGTGTATTGACGTCTTCGAAGCGGCGATTCACATCTTCAAAGCGACGGTCCATCGCGGCGAAGCCCTGCTGCATGAGCTCCCGCTGGTTCTTCAACTCTTCTTCTACGCGCACCGTGCGCTCGAGCAGTTCGCGGTCGGTAGCTTGACGAGGAGCCACCTCCTGCATCCAGGCGCCGAGATTCCGGCGGACATACCCGCCGATGGTTTCCAGAACGTCGTTCGACAGTTCCATCGTATTCCCCATTCTGTTGCCCTCCACACCCTGTATAACCGGCGCGGATGGCGTCGTGCTTCAATCCTATTGGGAAAAATGAGGGAAATCAATGGTGGGATGGTCGCGTCAGGGCGATTGTCGGCGTTCGCCTTCTGGACGTCGAAGACGGCGGCGCTGAATCTTGCACTTAACCGCGGTGAATTGCTGTGTTTGATCGGACCGCAAAACTGAACCGGCGGCGGGTTATGGTGTAGAGCTCGCTACAACCGCGACAACTCGTCCCGCATCGCCGGGCGATTGCGGAACTCCTGCAGGATCGCATCCCGGAGTTCGACGGCCGGCCGCCTGCCCACAACCGTCCCGTACCGTCGTAGCGACTCGGCCAGGTGCCGATAGGCGTTCCGGCCGTTTGTGGCGCGGGCCTCACGGAGGATGAGAGCGGACCAGACCGTCCGGACCCGATCGGGGAGATAGGGGAAAGCGCGCATCCCGTAGTCCAAAACCAGGTACGGCTCCGACTCGACGAGATCCATCAACCGCTCCCAGAGTTCGTCCAGAACAAACAGAACGGGAAGAAGCCGACCGCCCCGGCGCGACGACTGCAATTCCGCGATCAAGTCCTCCCGTATTCGGGGCCAATCCCCGGGCGACACCAGCGACTTCAGCGTCGGTAGATATTTTTCGTCCCCGGCCAACATGAGGTCTCGCGCCGTGGATTGCGCACGCTCACGGTCTCCGGCTGCCTGGTAAGCTTCAAAAGCCCACACGCGCCACTCTGCCACGAGGCCCGGCCAGTCTGCGTCGTGGGCAATACCTTCGGCCGCAAGGCGGACCACTTGAGCGTACTCTTTCTGCTCCCATGCCCGGGATAGGAGCTGTTTTCGGAACGCTATTAGATGTCTATTATCCTGGCGAATTGTCTCCGCCGCGCGTTCATCCCCAAATCGCTCCATGAGATGGGTCGTCAGCACCATCAAGTGTTCCCGGGTGTAGCCGGTAGTGAACCGGCCCTCGGATGATTCCGGAGGGATCGCGCGCAACAGAGCCTCCCGTACCCGCCGGTACTCCTCGGTGGACCGGACGGACGCGACGGCAACGCTCCAAAGATCCAGGATCGAGTCGTTCGGAAATGAAGGGCCCTCGGAGTGATGCGCCCGTTCCACATACTCCACGATCTCCCGGCGTAGGTCGCCACCGATGTCCGCCTCGGCGATAGATCGCATTGTGTCCAACGCCCATCGCACGACACCGCCGAGCTCGCCGGCGCTGTCGTCGGCGTAGGTCATGGCCTCGGTAGCGGATTCGAAAACCGCCGTGGTGACCGCGAAGGCCTGGCCGTACAACTCGTTGTCCAGATGCGACTGGGCCTGATCATACAATCGGTCGAACACGTGAACGGCGGCAAAGGAACTGCGGTAGTCGATCATGCCCCAACGGTCACGGTACCGGTCCAGTTCTTCCCGGATTGATTCTCGCAGTTCGGCGGCGGATCGCGCGGATGGTTCTTCTTCATAACCGGCGCGGATACTCAACTCAAACGTGCGATCTTGCCGCGCCTGGGTGAGGATGATCTCTTCCAGATCTTCCCGGGGCAATCCTGCGATCAACTTGGAGAGGTCATCAAGTGCGGGGTCCATGTTCATTGTCACTCCTGGTTCAAATTCGATTACTCAACCGAATCTCAAGCGTCGGGAGAATCACACCGAGCGACGTTGACCTTTATGGGTGCGGCGTTATCGCGATACTCGTTATCGTATCTCAGGCGTTTGTCCGGTCCCCGCTCGGTTTGAAGGTGATCATAGTCGCTCCGAGCCTGATCGTTAAAGGCGGAGCCGAAAAGCCAACGCTACAACTCAGATACAGCGTCATCAAAAAACGATCTCAGGTAAGAAACGTTCCCTTCCGCCACCTGCCGAACGCCGGTTCTGACCTTCTCCAGCGTTTCTCTATTCTCGTACAGCCAGGCTTCCTTCACCGGAATCTCGGTGAAGGGCTCGAGTACTATTCTCCCGTCGTTCTCCACGGTGACTCGCACACTGCTGACCCCATCCAACAGTTTTCCTAGGGTAATTCTCCCTTTGTTGTCCGGCTTGAGTGTCATTTCCGCTCGACTCGCCATTGCACCCTCCGATTTCACTGATGAAGATACCATTAGGTGGGAATAACTTCAGGTGGGTTATTATCCGATAGTGCTTTTCCCACCCAGTCACGGTCCGAGGATAGGCCGGGATATCGATCTCGCCATAGAGAGCACCGATTCTTTCGAATCGCGTGGATGGCACTTGAGCTCGGCGGAAATGATCGATGTCGTCGCCCCGCGTTCAATCAGTCAACGCAACACGGGCGGGAGACTGGTTTCGCTCAACATCGGCAGATCGTTGCCGCGCTTTCGCTATTCGTTCGCTTGATAGTGTGATGCTGTTCTCATCGGGACCTTCTCGATGGCACGGAACGTGCCGATAAGCTCGGTCTCGCGTTTCAGTTGGAGGGAAGGAACGAGCTCCGCCGGAATCAGGTCGTTGATACAGATTCCGTTGGAATCGAAGATTGCCCCGGTGCGTGCCGGCGTACCGCGACAGGTCTTCCCGTAACGATCTTTAACGTATGTCCAGATCGTGAACCTTTCGGTAGAGAGTACTGCGACTGATGCCCAGTATGGCCGCAGACTTGCGAAAATTCCCGCTGGTAACCCGCAGAGCGTTTTCAATTGCAGCCTTTTCCGCCTCTCTGATCGTCGTAACCGAAGTAGCGTTTTCGACAACGCTATATTCAGCAGAATGAACGTGATACGACTCGGGAAAATCGGAAATGCCGATGACCGAACCTGTTGCGGAATGAATGGCAAACTCTACAGCGAATTCCAGCTCGGCGATATTGCCGGGCCATTGCCGGCGCTTCAACCATTCGAGGGCCTCTTTGCTTATGGTAAGGAGGTGATCCCGCCGCGACTGAAAGCGGCTGAGGATTCTGTCGACGATAAATGGAATGTCTTCGGACCGTTCACGCAGCGGCGGCACCCAGACGCTGATGCCGGAGAGGCGCGAATTCAACTCCGCCAGAAATGTCCGCGTTGCTACGCGCTGATCAAGATCGGTCTCGGTGGAGGCAATGATACGCACGTCAAGAGGGATAGACCGGGTGCCTCCGATCCGCACAACCTCTCCCTTCTCGATGACCTCTAGGAGAAGTTCCTGGGCGTCCAGGGGAAGAGCGTCAACATCCTCAACATACAGCGTTCCCCCATATGCCAACTCAAACTTGCTTGGCTGGCCCGCGGGGTTGTCGGGAGATCCCGGTTCGTGGCCAAGCAGTTCATCCAGAGTCAATTCCCGAGGCACTCTACCGCAGTGAAAGGCAAGAAACGGCTTGCTCGACCGCGGGCCGCTGTTATGAATGGCCCGGGCTAAAGAGTTTTTTCCGGAACCGCTTTCGCCGGTCAACAGTACGCATACGTCTGATTCCACGGCATTTTTCGCCTGACTGCGAATATCGGCCGTACTCGGAGCGGTACCAACAATATCTTCAAGTGTCAGCCGCGCGCGGGTTCCCACCATGCGATTGACCAGTTGATGGACCTGCGCCATGGGACGCAAGGTTGCAATAAACACTTCCGGGGCACCATGCCGTCCACGGATTACACGCAGGCTCAGAGACACTTCATGCTTTTCACCGTGTACATGGAGGGCGGCTTCGGCGTCGTTCAGTTCTTCCCCGCGGTTTACTGCTTCCGCAATGTTTTCGGAAACAGAGATATAATCGCCGAGGGGACGCCCCACGACCATCGTCGGGTTTATTCCCAGAAGCCGTCCGCCCCGCCCGTTCAGGTGGGTCACCGTTCCGCCGGCCGACCAAGCAATGATGCCTTCCGAAACGGCATCCAGCGTCGCGTCGAACTCTGTCATCTGGACGTTCGCTTCACGAATGTACTGTTCAGTTTGCAGCTGGTTTTCGATTGCCTTTGACGCAGCTACAACTATACCAAGATAGGGGGAAGTGAGTTCAAGCTGACGCCTGACAATTCCTATCGTTCCGATCAGGTTCCCCGTTGGATCATGTACGGGGGCCGCTGCCGAATACAGTCCATGGAAAGCCCGCAAGTAATGCTCCGGCCCCACGACCTGTGTGGGAAAGCTCTCCATAAGCGCGCAGGAAAACGCAGTAGTTCCTATTCGGTTTTCGTCAAGAAACACACCGATATCCAGGCCTATATCACGGGCATACTTTTCCATCTCCGGGTCTCCAAGAAGCTCGAATACACAGGCTGAGCTGTCCGCAAGAACCAACAGAGATCCGCATCGTTCCATAAACTGGTAGACGTCTTCCATCACCGGACGACCGATGAGGCGCAGGAAGTTCTGTTGAATTGACGCGCGGGACCGTTTGCTTTCGGGCATGTGTGCCCACTGCGGCGAATCCAGGGCGCCCAGGCGCGCGGCACAACGCTGCCAGGAGCGGGCAACTACCGGATCAATCCCCGGATCAATGCTTCCGGAATCGACGAAGCGAACCCAAGCTTCTTTCAGTGCCGCAGGGTTGACCAGACCCTCGGGTAATGCGGTGTTCATGACAGATTGTATCATGCCCCGGATTCAATGTTTTCTTCGCGCCAGGCGGAAACCAAGCCCCGCACCTTGTTCGCGTCCTCCATGTGCGCCACAGACAACGCCAGGTCACGAACGTCGGCGTGGGATAGTTTCCGTATCAGCGTCTTGACCGTGGGTATAGATGGCGCACTCATGCTCAACTCGTCCAATCCGAGTCCTACCAGCAAGGGTACCGCCGATACGTCTCCGGCGAGTTCTCCGCACATTCCTACCCATTTTCCGTGACGGTGGGCTGCGTCCACTACCATTCGGATCAGAGAAAGTACGGCAGGCTGAAAGCCGTCTGCCAGCGCGGAGACCCGGGCATTGCCCCGTTCCGCCGCCATAGAATACTGAATAAGATCATTGGTGCCGATTGAAAAGAAGTCTACCTCCGCGGCAAACTGCTCCGCACTAACGGCGACTGAGGGGATTTCCACCATGATTCCCGTTTCTATTCGATCGGGAACAGAATGTCCCTCACGGAACGCCTCGTCCTTGGCCTGCTCAACGAGGGTCCTGGCCGTACGCACTTCATGTAGGGTTGATACCATGGGGAACATCATTCTGACGGGGTAATCGGCCGCGACCCTAACAATCGCCCGCAATTGGGTCTTAAAAAAATCCGGATTGTCAAGACAAACTCTGATGGCCCGCCAGCCCAAAAAGGGATTGTCTTCGTGTTCCAGGTTCAGATATGGCAGCGGCTTGTCTCCCCCGACGTCCAGCGTCCGGAAAATGACGGGACGTCCCTCCATGGCCTTTGCAATATCCCGGTACGCCTGGTATTGCTCTTGCTCGTTCGGTTCTTTCTGTCGGTCGAGGAAGAGAAACTCTGTTCTCACGAGGCCCGCACCCTCCGCCCCGAACCTAACGGCCGCTCGGGCGTCCGCCTCCGAACCGATATTGGCTCCAATCTCTACCGCTCTTCCGTCCACCGTTACAGCCGCCCCGGCACTCTCCAGGAGTGCCGATCGTTGCTGATCCGCGAGTTTGTCCATCCTTCCTTGGTAGTCCCGAACAATGTCAGGACCGGGATGAGGAACAACGACTCCTTCCTGCGCATCTACCAATACCGGTGTCCCTTCCGAGATCTCCAGAATTTCTTCACCCATACTGACGATCGCCGGTATTCCAAGGGCTCCGGCAAGAATCGCACTATGAGATGAGGGCCCGCCACGCGCAATACAGAGCGCCCGTACCAGAGACGAATCCAGTCCGGCCGCATCTGCAGGCGAAAGCTCTTCCGCAATGAGAACCCCCTCCGACTCAAGGATCGGTTTTGCTGCGTCGGGATCGAGGAGGTTTAGCACCACCTGCATTCCCACATCGGCAATATCCGCCGCTCTGGCCCTGAGATATTCGTCGGCGAGACTCTGATAATCCCGCACCATTCTTCGGGTCGCACGGTGCCACGCTGCCGCTGCGTTGAGATGCTGATCAAAGATCATGCCACGCACCGGTTCCCTCAAAGCCTGGTCTTCCAGTATCAGTAAATGGGCGTCGAATATTTCGGCGCCGCTACGGTTCCCCTGCCGGATAACCGTAGCCATAGTGGCAGAGATTCTCTTTGCGGTCGCATCTATGGCATCGAGTAATCTGTCCCATTCTTTCTGCGGGCTGGTAATGCGGTCCACTGGTATGTCGGGTATCTGCAATCGTAGTAGCCGAGCCGGCCCCAGTGCGATACCCGACGAAGTGGGAATTCCCCGGTAAGATCCGTCGCTTTGCTTTCCCGTCGCCTTTCTTGAAGGTTGGATTTGAGCCGAAGTGTCTTTGGGCGCATCTTCCGGCGCATCTCCAAAATTGTCCCGTGCGAGTTGTTTGATGGCGTCCAGGGCCTCCGCAGCGCCGATCCCCGAGGCGCATATTTCGATTGTATCTCCCTGAGACACGCCCAGGGTTGCCATGGAATTGATACTTGTTGCGTTGACCGGTCCCTTGCCCGTTGCGAAATTACGAACGGTGATTACCGCCTCGGGAAAGCGACCGGCGGTGCGGACGAATCGTGCGACCGGCCGAGCGTGGAGCCCCAGTCGGTTGGTCACTGTCAGATGCTCGACCAGAACGTCGGAATCCTCCTGCACATTCGCGTCCGCGACACTCGTTACTGCGGACGTTGATTGAGTCATAGACGAGGAAAGTTCCGTGCCCAGATGACGCGATTTTGGTTCCAGAGACGAGCGGGCCTCACCGACTACTTGTTCTATGTTGCTTCCCAGCCTGGCCTGTACGGCTGCCGAGACGGCACCTTCAACAACCGGGGCGTCACACAACACAACGTGCTCCTGCATCTCCGGAGGCAGCATTTCCAACGCCATTTCGGTGCTCAGTAGCGCGCTCCCGAGATCCATGAATACCACAACGCCATCATCAGAGTAGACCGATTGAATCGCCTTTACGACGCGACTTGGGTCCGTTCCCAAAGCGACGTCCGGTTCCGAAACGCCTCCGGCAGCCGCGAGTCTTACGTCTTCGCCGGACATACCACGAACCAGCTCCAAAATACCGTCTGCAAGAAGCGCACTATGAGATACTATGACGATGCCTACCACATATTACTCCATTCATTGGAGAAAGAACTCGGAGGGAATTTCTATTAGTTTCATCCCGAGGTTCCCGCGACGGTTTTCAGAAATCAGTACTTCTGAGTCTATCCGGTGACATCCGCCCATTCTTCCGCCGCAACCTTGAGGAGCAGGTTGGCCGACGTTGCTCCGGGGTCCTGATGCCCAATACTGCGTTCGCCCATGTAGCTGGCTCGGCCCTTCTGTGCCATCATTGGAATTGTGGCAAGCATGCCATTCTCGGCTTCTTCGGCGGAACGCTTGAGCGCATCGGCAAAGGAGTCCTTTCGTAGGGCTGCGTCCTTCAAGGCCTGTAACGCGGGTAGCAACGTGTCAATCATGGTCTTGTCTCCGGAATGCACCTTACCCCGCATAACGACACCGTCCACCCCCGCCTGCATCGCAGAGATCCAGTCAGGCAGGTACAACTCCATCTTGCCTGCGGCCGTTGCACCCAACTGGAGAAAGAACGTACCGTAAAGCGGACCGCTGGCACCACCGACGGTAGACACGAGCGTCATACCGACAGTCTTCAGTATGACTCCGATATCCTTATCTGCGATTTCCGGAAGCTTCGATTCCACGGCCTGGAAACCTCTCGCCATGTTCGCACCGTGATCGCCATCTCCGATGTCGGAGTCCAGTTGTGTCAGGTATTCTTTGTTTTTGTCGATGGACGCGGCGTATGCCCGGATCCAGCTCAATACATCTTCGCGCGCAATGGGCACATTAGGCTCCTTTCGCTGATTCAGATACGGACAAGAAGCGTGGCGTCGAAACGAAGCCCGCTTCTTGTCGCTTCATGATACTCCTACATACCCCAGCGTAGTCCGGCCGTCTTGACCGGAGCGTCCCAGAGATCTACCAGCTCGTCATCCATTCTGATAAGCGTGATTGATGCTCCGGCCATTTCGAGAGACGTAATGTACGACCCCACCAAATTACGAACGATTCGTATGTTTCGACCCTTGCAGATCTTTTCCAGTTCATTATACATGACGTAGAGTTCAATCAATGGTGTACCGCCCATGCCGTTCACAAAAGCCAGAACAGAATCACCGGATTTGAACGGAAGATCTTCCAAAATGGGTGAAACCAGCATCTCTGCGATTTCCGCCGCCGTTGTGAGTTTTGTTCTGGTACGGCCGGGTTCACCGTGGATGCCGATACCTATTTCCATTTCGTCATCAGGAAGATCAAAGGTGGGTTTGCCCGCATGTGGTACGGTACAGGATGTAAGGGCCATTCCCATACTTCGTCCGGCGGCATTTACCTTCCGGCAGATGTCCGCTATTTCCTTTAGCGGCCGCTTCTGTTCCGCTGCGGCACCCGCCATTTTCTCTGCAATGACGGTAGCACCCACACCTCGACGGCCGGCCGTGTAGAGGCTGTCCTGAACCGCCACGTCATCGTTCATGACGACTGCCTCAACCGCGATTCCTTCCTCCCGGGCAAGATCGGCCGCCATCTCAAAGTTGAGAACATCACCGGTATAGTTCTTGACAATATGAAGCACTCCCGCGCCGCCGTGCACTGCTTTGGTCGCTTCGAGCATCTGATCCGGGGTCGGTGAGGTAAAGACGGCACCCGGACATGCCGCATCCAACATCCCGTAACCCACAAAACCGTTGTGCAACGGTTCGTGACCGGAACCACCTCCGGAAACCAGACCGACTTTCCCCTGAACCGGGCTGTCGGACCGAACAACGAAATCCGGAGCGTAGTGCACCTTCACCAGGTCTGCGTGAGCGACGGCAATACCCTGCAGTGCCTCCTTAACCACGTCTTCCGGTTTGTTAATCAACTTTTTCATGCGATCTACTCCTTCTTCTTCAGCCATCGGGAGACAAAAAGATCATACGTGTATACCCCGAGTACACCTCCGACTAATGGTCCAATAATGGGTCCGATGATCCACCACGGTCCGTCAAACATACCCTTTGTGCCGATCAGAACGGCAAAAATTCGCGGACCAAGGTCGCGGGCCGGATTAATCATAAACCCGCTAGGTCCCCCAAGAGAAACGCCTACCGCAAAAACGGTAAACCCTACAAGGAAGGGACCGAGATTTGCCCCGAGGCCCAAGTTCTCCGCATCAAAGGCACTGAGAACCCCCCACAGCAATACCGTAGTTCCAACCGCCTCGGCAATAGTGGCTGTCAGAATGCTATAGGATCCGACTGCCTCGCGGGGCCCCAGGTCGCCCCACCAGGCCTGTTCAAAAACGGACCCTGGACCACCGACCCACACATTCGGGAATCCGGCTGCAACGAGGCCGTCTCTAAAGACGAAAAACAGCACTATTGCACCCACAAAGGCACCTATCAGCTGAGCAATCCAGAATGGAATGACTTTCTTCCACGGGAAATTGCGTTTGACCGCCATCGCCAACGTTACAGCGGGATTTATATGACCCCCGCTCACTCCTCCAACGACGTATACGGCCACGATGACGGCAAAAGCCCAACCAAAACAGATGGTCAGCCAGTTCCATCCCGCCGCCGAGGCCATACGTGGGGCAAGGCCGACGTTAATGACGCCACCAACCCCAAGCAATACCAGGATCGCAGTGCCGAAGAACTCCGCACTGAGTTCCCCGATAAACGATTTCTCTTTCACCGGTTTCTCCTCTTAACTCGTTCACTCGCAAAATGATTCCATTTTCAACAGAGAAATGAAACAAACCACGACAAATGCGCGCACACCTCCTTTTTCGCAATATGGATCGTCTCATAAAGCCCACAGGAGGGCCCAATGAAGAACAAAGTGTATGGTTTTCCTACACTTTACAATTTCTGTTGACGAATTCTCCCACGAGTCTGACGTTCTGTCAAGAAAATGTTTTAATATGTATCACTCGTTCGTACGGAATTGGCTCAAGAGGATATTTCGCAATGAATATGTTTTCTTTTAGGACACTTAACGAGCTCTTGTCTTCGAAGTGTTGATGGAACGAACATGCTCTCGTGAAGGCGGCGGCTTCCCGGCCACGCTTCACACACTGAGTATCCTGGGTTATGCCTTTTTGTATACAAAATATGGATAGCGCAAATGATCACGACAAGGAGGCAATTGCGCTGGGGAGAACGGCAGATAGTAAGGTCCATGGTCAAGCCGGTTCCACTAAACCTACGGGCCATCGCCGACGAATCCCCGTACCACAACCCAGATCCGGGCGACTGCGTGGCTTCCGCCAATTCTCCGGACGAACCGCGGGCATCGTTAGGCGTCGAGACGGTTAGTGTGAACGAAGGTTCGATTTCGCTATCCGGTTCTCACCAGGCTTCGTATCAGTCTTGCGGCAGGGACGGAGGAGGACACCGGGAACGATGAATACCCCGTCTTCTCTGTGGCGGAGAGCTCCCCCGTCGTTTGCTAAAACCGCGTGGGAGAACCGGAATCAGGGGTAAAAAGCGCCGTTCGGGCAGGTAGTAAGTGGGGCTACGGGAGCAGTGGGGGTATCAGGCCCGAAAAGCCTATGATGGCCACCAGCACCGTGAACACGGTGAACCAGCGGGTGGAATTGCGGTTCATGTCTTCGAGGCGCTCGTCTACCGCCACAAACCCCTGCTGCACCAGCTCGCGCTGGTACTTCAGCTCTTCCTCTACGCGCACCATGCGTTCGAGAAGTTCGCGGTTGGTGGCTATCCGGGGCGCCACCTCCTGCAGCCAAGCGCCAAGGTTGCGCCGAACGTAGCCGCCGATGGTCTCCGAGGTCTCGTTTGACAGTTCCACCATGTTCCCCACGCTGTACCTCCACCCTGCATAACGGGTGTGACTGTTAGCTTGCCTCGATAGTATGCCGAAAAACCGGCGAAATCAATCTACACGGTTGCGCGCACAAGCATGCGTAGCATGTTCTTCCGGAAAGGATGTACCCCTTGCTGCGCTGCGCCTGTTCGCCGAGGTGTCTCGTTTGATCTCCGGCATCCTCCGCTGGAACCCGCACTTCCATGCCATCGTTTTGGAGGGTGGCTTCGATGACGAGGGTAGCTTCTTCTACATCCCATTTTCCGGACTCCAATCCATCACATGTTTGACGTACTGGCCTTTGTCGCCGTCATCAATCTTGTAGAGCTGCATGCGCCGACGGCAGTCTCAGGAAAGTCGAGCTTCCATGGCCCCGTCGCTTCGCTTGTCGTCGGCCCGGGCGCGGCTCTCGGTGGCGCCGGTGCAGGGCATATTCCCGATCGTGCGAAAGCGGACCCACGCCTTTTCGGCCGTACACCTTTAGGGCCTCTCTACCCGTTTCCACCGCGGTCGGACCCGAGGTCCCGATGCAACCCACACTCTTCATCCAGTCCGCGGAATCGCGTAGCTCTTTCGTTCTTACCCGCCCTTCCCGCCGGGCCACTGGAGTGTACGTCGCCGACACTCTTGTAGCCCCTCTCCTCCAGAGGATGGCGGGGCAGATCGTAGACGCGAAAGTACATCTCGATCTCCTTCGCGGTCCATCGCAGGAGAGGATGGATCTTGTAGATACCCATTTGGGTCTCCACGGTCTCCAAGCCCGCGCGATGCGTTGTCTGTTCTCCTCGGATTCCGGAGAGCCAGGCAGTAGCCCTTGTCTCTTTGAGAGCGCGCTCCATGGGCTCCACTTTTCGGATCCGGTTGTACTCCCGCATCAATCCGGGATCGTCTGTCTCCCAGATCCTGCCTCGTAGCGCCTCCATCCGAGCGGCGCTCATCTCCGGCTGATAAACCCGTAAGTCCAGATCGAATCGCTCTCGCAGGGTCTCTGCGTACCGGTAGGTCTCAGGTGGGAGATATCCCGTGTCGACCCAGATGACCGGCGTTCCGGGGGCTGTCCGACTCACCAGGTCCAGGAGCACGGCGGACTGAATACCGAAGCTCGTGCTCATGACGAACCCCTTTCCGAAAAGGAGGGCCGCCTCCCGCACCTGCTTCCAGGCGTCCAGGGGCGTGAACTCCGTGCGGAGGCGGTCGAGGGTTATCCCGGCGAAGGTACTGATTCCCGCCTCCAGCCGCCGTAACTCTCTACGCCGCTGACGTCGTTCCTTGGGTCGGCCAACCTGTCTACGGACTCTCCAGCAGCTTACCGGTCTTCTCGAGCTCCAAGACTGTCGCCGCAACCGTCGTCGCGCCATAGCGTTGCCTCCTCTCGGGTTGCCCAAGAGTATGCAACGATTGTTTGGAGTCTGTTAAGAGAGACCGACGGCTGTTACGAAAACCGCCGTTACATAATAGATGTAAGAATCGTACCGATCAGTCCGTCAAGTTCTGAACGGGTCGTCCGGGAAGGACGCCGATTCGAAATGATCAACGTCGACGGGATTCCCGATGAGGCAACGGTTCTCCAAACTGCAGATGGCACCCGCATCGTACTTACCACTGCGGAATACGGCTCAATACGGGGTCCGTTCGGAGACTTGACGATTGCAGAGCTCAACGAGTTGATGGACGGCGTCATTGAGTTTACTGATGCTCACGGCCGTGAAGTAACAGATTACTAGTACGAAGTACAATCTCGGGCCCGATACTGCGATCACCCTCATGTCGGCGCTATATTTCGAACAGCCCGCCGGATCGACCCCGAAGACCTTCGCAAGGAGTTGGACTATAGAGTGTTTCCGGGTATTGATCTCCACTTCCCCGTAGCTTTCCCCAAGCGGTTGGCAGCCGGGGTCTTCCGCGGCCGGAGTGAAATCTCGAAACCCTGTTCCCCACCCGGAGACGGTGTAGACCAGGCGGTATATCGTTCACGAAATATAGCGAACGGGAACCTGCCACGTGCCCTCTCCGAGGGGAAGAACCTCGTCGCCCAGGGTAAACAAGAGCCGTCGTCCCCACACCAGCGGGCTCGGATCGATCGAGTCCAGTGGGCGAAACGCGCGGCGCGCAACGGCCCTAAGCTCGCCGCCAACGCGCATCTTTATCTCTGCCGCATCTATCCGTCCCGCCGACTCGTGCCAGATGTCGATCTCCTGACCCGTCGATGTGCGCCAGAAGGAGATTCGATGTTCGTGACCACGGTGCCAGGCGCTCCGTACCAGCATGCCCATCACCCAGTTTTCAAAGAGAGAACCGGCCAACGGACCGGCCAAAGCGGTATCGGGATCGTGCCACCCGGTGAGCCATGCGTGGAGTCCCGAGTCAAGAAAATAGACCTTGGACGTCTTGACCAACCGCTTAGAAAAAGAGCGATAGAACGGTGAAATGGTGATGACGTGGAAGCTGCGCTCGAGAATCGTGAGCCATTCACGGATCGTCATCGCGCTCACTCCGACATCTCGGGCGATGTCTGCAAAATTAACCAATTGGCCTGCGCGACCGGCGAGAAGCCGGAAGAACAGCTCAAAACCGCGGAGATTGCGCACACCGTCCAACGCGGAAACATCCCGTTCCAGGTAGGTTTGGACGTACGACGAGTAGTACTGTCGGCGAACATCCGGATCAGTACTCTCGGTGACCAATGCCGGCATCGATCCGGTGATGATCCGTAAAAACACGCCTTTCGGCGACGGATCACGAGACCACGGGACCATCTGTTCCAGTGGAGCATCAAACAGTTCCGGCGAATCGGCACGCACGCCGGAGAGCTCCGCCGGCTCGAGGCCCAGTAAGTTCAGGATCGCCACACGCCCGGCAAGCGATTCCCGGACGTGGCGCATCAACACAAACTGCTGCGACCCGGTCAGCCAGAACAATCCCGCCGCTTCCCGGTTGCGCCCCCGCGTCGTGAGCTCGTCCACCGCGATCTTAACGTACGACAGCAGATCGGGGGCGTACTGAAACTCATCGATAATTACCGGCGGTGGAAATCGCGCCAGAAACAGCTTGGGATCGTCACGGGCCAATTGGCGCATGTCGAGGTCATCGAGTGAGACATATCTTCGCTCCGGCTCGCGGAGGTGTTGCAGTAACGTTGTCTTCCCCGACTGTCGCGGCCCGGTAACCAGAACGACGGGAAACGTCTCGTTCGCGCGCCGCACGGCGCCTTCAAGACGTCTCGGAATGTACATGGTAAAATGATAAGATACTAATTGCGATTTTACAAGGTTCCGGCGGATGTCTAACTGCCTTCTGCGGCCATGGCTCTGGGGCTGGGCCTGGGGCTGGGGCTGCACCGTCCTCGTTAGTTGCGTTTCCTACTCCCAGGGCCCGATCCTTAGCGACGAGAAAACGGATTGACTGCCATAACGCCCGCGTAATCCTGGCCGTCGTTCAGGTCTTCGGTGAGAACCTGAGTGCACCCAAGCGCGCGTGCGGCCTCTACGACGGCGGCATTCCAGTAAGAAATCCGCCATCGCTCCGAAGCGGTTACCGCAGCCTTCATGAGCGCAACGGTGGTCTCCTGCACGGGGTACCTGAACCAGGTTTCCACCAAGGCAAGAGCATCTTCGCCGGAGAGCCGATCCGGCCGCTGTGGACGGGTTGCCTGAACGAAAAACTCCTGCAGGACTTGCACGGACAGCGCAAGATCGGCCTGGTCCAGAAGGTCCGCGGCAACCTTAGCCTTCTCCGACTCGGCTTCGTCGGTACTGATGCTGTAGAGCAGAATATTCGTGTCAACGAACCGCATCGCGCTCGTGTACCTCATCGCGAGGGAGCCGCAGGCCCGCGCTAAACCGGTGGTCGCCACCGGCGAGCCGGCGGCGGATCGCCTTTTCCTCCGCCCGAAGGCGCTCGAACTCTGTCTCCGAGCCTGCGATCTCGTCAAGCGCGTCGCGAACGAGCGCCGAGACGGAGGTGTTCATAAGCGCAGCTCGTATGCGTGCCCTGTGATACACCTCATCACTCACAGAAACAGTGATGTTCTTCATATTCTCACAGTAGCGTTAGATTCTCCGGCGCGTCAAGGGATTCCCGGACGTGGCGAAAACACAAGATACTAGCCGGCATTCTACGAAGCGACGCCGAATGTCTAACCGCCTTCTGGGGCCACGGCTCTGGGGCTGCACCGTCCTCTTTAGCAGCGTTTCCTACTCCCAGAGCCGCCACGCACCGAGGGCGCTGATCCGCTCGTCGATGCTCACCACGAGTAGTCCCTCGACGATTCCTTGAGCCGCTATCATGCGGTCGAACGGGTCGCGGTGGTCGCCCGGGAGAGAGCCAGCACGGAGAGCATGCCGGCAGGTTTGCCCGGAACATGACCGAGCACTCAGAGGAGTAACTCGCCGACTCCCAGTCCGGTTCCGGTTACTCCGACTCTGCGGAGTCGATAGTCATGATCAGCTCGCCGACAAACCGATCGAAGGTTTCGAGCTCGGCGCCGACCTTCGGCTCGACCCGCTCCACGAGCCCCATGAGATAGTTGAGCCGATTCCAGTCATAGTCGAGCTGGAAGTAGTACCGCTTGAAGTGGCGAAATCGCATCAGCTCGTCGAGCATGGCGAAAGTCTCGCGCGTGATGACTGCCGGACGCACGTCGGGAACGGTAATCGTCATCCGTTGGAGCAGATCAGAGTGCCACCGTTCCCGGTCGAGGTTGTTGCCAAAATTCTGAGCGACTCGAAAGAGGACCGTCTCGAGCGCAGTGTAGTAGTTCTCGATCAACCCGGCGATAGCCAGCGAGGTCGTCGTCGTCCGCCCGATCTTCGGCAAATCCTCGGAAACGAGCCGTCGCAGAGCGGCGATCAACTCGGCCGAAACGGCGAGGTGGCGCCGGATCTCGCCGGAGAGCTCTCGCAGGTCATCGAGGTGACTCGTAGACCACCTCCCCCCTCGCGCAGATGCTCTCTCGATGCGGCTCCATGAGTGTCTCCCACCGGACGAGATCGAGCGGAAGGCTCACCGCGTCCAGGAGCTTGCGCTCGATCGCGGACCAGACTTCGGGCGCCGACACCCCTTCAACGCAGATGTCGATGTCTGAGAGCTCGGTGAAACGATCCGGACGACGGATGGAGCCCCAGACGAGAACGCGCCGGACCTGCGGAAATGCACGAATGATCTCGAGCGCGCGCTCGAGGTCGGCCCGTGCCCGGGCGTACCGCTCGGCTCGAACACTCGCACGTTCACGCTCCTGCTCGCGGATACGGGCGGCGGCGCGGGAGAGGTCTATGCCGTGGTCCGCGACAGGCTGGTCCACACGGCAAGTGTAGCGTTCAGGGGGGTGGGAATCAATGGTAGGATACGGTGACGCCTCGAACGCCGTAGCTTTCGTCTGCGGGCGCAAACCAGGCGAAAACCATTCCGATTTGTCCTCCTGGTGCGGATTGATTTTGGCGGTTCTTCGGCATACTCTTGAAGCAAGCTGACATTCACACCCGTTATACAGGGTGGAGGTGCAGCGTGGGTAACATGATGGAACTGTCAAACGAGACTTTGGAGACCATCGGCGGCTACGTTCGGCGCAACCTTGGCGCCTGGCTCCAGGAGGTGGCGCCCCGGATGGTCACCGACCGCGAACTGCTCGAACGCATGGTGCGAGTAGAGGAAGAGCTGAAGTACCAGCGCGAGCTAATGCAACAGGGGTTTGGTGCAGGAGACCGCCGGTTTGAAGACATCAACAAACGCCTCGAAGACATGAACCGCAATTCCACCCGCTGGTTCACCGTACTCACGGTGATGGTGGCCATCATCGGCCTCTCGGGCTTGATACTCCCACTACTCCGGTAGCCACACCGCCCTCGGAGGAGGGATGGGAGCTGCCCCACACGGGGTCCCCTATTCGATGAGTCCGGCGGTGGTTCGTCTGGCTTCCCGGCGTAGCGCAGAATGCACCGGTGCACGCGCACCGTCGGTTTGCGGCTGCAGCGGGAGATGGGGTTTCGATTTCACTGCACTAGTGGACTAAGTCTTAAACTAAGTTTAAATTCAATCCATGAAGATCGTGAATGTGCACGAGGCCAAAACCCACCTTTCTCGCCTCCTGAATAGCGTAGCCTCGGGGGAAGAAGTGGTCATTGCGAAGGCCGGTACACCGATAGCTCGACTGACAGCGGTCACGGAGCTTGGCAGGCCAAGAATCGCGGGCCAGGATCGGGGCCTCTTTACGGTTCCCGACGATTTCGATGAGCCGCTGCCAGACGATGTGTTGGATCAGTTCGAACAATGAAGCTTCTTCTCGATACTCATGTCTGGCTTTGGTGGCTGACGGACCCCGAGCGACTCGGTTCATACACCCGAAAGGAAGTTAGCAATCCGAACAACGCCGTCTACTTGTCCGCGGCCAGCTCGTGGGAGCTTACTATCAAACACTCACTGGGAAGGCTCCCGCTACCGGAACCTCCACTCGAGTTTGTTCCAAAGCGGCTACAGCGGGACCAGATCATCGCCCTACCCGTTTCTCATCTGCACGCATTAACGGTGAGCCGCCTTCCTGCGATTCATCAGGATCCATTCGATCGTATTCTGATCGCCCAAGCCATGGTGGAAGACCTTACGCTGTGCACCGTAGATTCCCTGATGATGAACTACCAGATCGAGTGTCTTAACGGCACCGAGTAGCAGCAGGCTTCGCCCTGGCCATTTTGACGTCGTGCCATCAAAGCGCTATGCTTCGAATCGTGAGTAAGGCAACTGTCTATCTGGACGACGATCTCCACCAGGGCCTCCGGCTCAAGGCCGCGGAGACGCGGCAGTCCATGTCTGAGCTCGTAAACGAAGCGGTGCGGGCGGTTCTCTCCGAGGATCTCGAGGACCTTGAGGATTGGAAAAAGCGGCGCAGCGAAGAGCCTATTGCCTTCGAAGAATTCCGAAAGAAGCTGTCCGCCGGATCCTGAGCACAATCGAAGAGCTCGCGAAAAACCCGCGTCCTTCGGGGTGCAAGAAGCTCACATCTTCGAATCTCTTTCGTCTGCGCACCGGAGCATACCGTATCGTCTATGAAGTGCGCGACGCAGAAGTTGTGGTTGTTGTCGTCAAGGTCGGCCATCGCAGAGAGGTGTACCGGTGAGCCGTGTCCGGTTAGGAGAGCAGCGGGAGCAGGATGCCCGAGAGGCCGATAATCGATAGCATCACTGTGAGGACGGTAAACCGGCGAGTGGAGTTGTGGTGCATGAGCTCCCGATGGTTTCCAGAACGTTATTCGAAGGTTCCATCGCAATACTCCTGCATAAGGGGGGCGAATGGCCCTCGGAAGAACGGTGGGAGCTGAAACACCAACGCTTGGCGGGCGCCCTCTATCCACAGCTGGTGCAGTCGCTCCGAAACAAGCCTGGCGAATCCTCCGACTCCACGGCGTCTTCCAACAACCATTTGTGGTTCCTATTGAGGTGGCGGTAATTTCGGGGTAAGACCGGGGATACCTAGAACAACCGCCGAAACTCATCGGTGGTTAGCCCTGCGTCCCGGGCGATCCCGCCCATCGTGACTGCGTTGACCGGATTATGACGAGGAATAGTCAGAAGTCGAGTTCCGTCGGTCATAACGATGTGCTTGCCCTGTCGTATGATCCGGAATCCCGCTTTCCGAAGCACCCGGCAGCTTCGGCATGCCTACACTGGGACGTCGACTTCGCGAACGTCGGCGTCGCTCAGCAGCTCGTCCCGGGCGGCCACGTATTCGGCAATCGCGTCCTTAATGTTGGAGATAGCCTGTTCTTCGGTCTCGCCTTGGGACCAACAACCCGGTAGCCCCGGAACATGGACGCTATAACCTTCTTCGGTCTTTTCAATTGCAATACGGTACTTCATACGACTCTCCGGCAGAATACCACCTTCTGCCGAAGTGGTCACTGCTCCCGTAGCCCCACCGCACCCGAGAGCCTTCCCTGACAGGCCACGGGATCACATACCGCTAGGAGGCTATGTGATGTCGCCTGATCTCTCCGAACTCCGCTCCCTTCTCTTCCATAAGCGTTTCGAGTTCGTAACGGCTCTGCATGTTCGTCCAGAATCCGGGAGTCGTTCCGAAGAACTTCGAGAGTCTGATCGCCGTGTCGGTGGTGATCTTTCTCCTCCCCTTGATAATCCCGTCAATTCTGGGAGGATCGACGAATATGGCCTTGGCGAGGGCGTATGGAGTTATTCCCATGGGATCGAGAAACTCCTCCTTCAGTACCTCGCCGGGTGTGGAAAGCTCTATCAAGTCTCTTTTCATACGCCCATTTCCATTGATCGTTGATGCGGATGCTGTGCTGTCCAGATCGTTTACCCTTCACGGCTTCCGGACGGTTTCCAGGTGGTATGCGCAAATCCTTCAACTCTACGGCGTCTTCCAGGAACCCAAGTTTCCGCCTCGCAACCTTGTACAGATCACTGGGAAAGCCCTTGATCACGTTTTATGATAGTGCATCGCACTAATAGTGTCAAACACCAATGAGACTCGAACCAGAACACTCGTCCGCTACGCCGGGAGCCCCGGGGCTTGAGACCCACTCGGCGGCATCGACAGAAAAGAAACCGGCCCGCCGGAGAATACCCCCCAGGCGGGCCGACTCACAATACAGGGCGAACGCTTCGACCTAGGGAGTAAGCCCCGCGAAGCTGATGTCGGCCGGGTCCCATTCCGGGAAGTCGTAGTTCCG
>CAYPUT010000008.1:0-39361 GCA_964413945.1 uncultured Spirochaetaceae bacterium | reverse complement strand
CCGCCACGGCGTACTGCCCCTCGAGGGCGTCCTGTACGAAGGAGGAGAGATCCGGATCGCCGATGGCTTCCCACACGAGACGCTCGTGGGGATCGTGATGCCCGTTGACGGTCAGAAGCCGCTCGGCTGCCTTGTTTGCCAGGGTTATCCGGTTGGCGTCGTCGGCGACGACCACCGCGTCACTCATGGAGTCCAGAACGACGAGCATCCGCTCATTCTCCGAAGCCAGGTCCGAGAGGAGTAGCCGCAGTTGCGAAGGATCGAGCTTATCGAATTTTTTTAGCGCGCGCTCAAGAAACTTCCTCATAGAGTTTGCTCAGCCGCCGGCGAAGCGGTGGGAAGAGCTGCTGCTTCGGAATATTGAGCACCGTAGCCCGGCGTCGGGTGGTCTCGAGAAGTTCGAGCATTGCGGAAAAGGTCTCGGCGTTATGTTGATCCGCTCCTTCAAGAAAGGCTGCCCTCAGCGAATTCGTCAACCGATCGAAGAGCAGCTCCAGGGGAAGCCCCTCTTTCTCCGTCTCCGCCACGGCAAGAAGCTCGTTGATGCCCTCCAATCCCGGCGGGACACTCCGGTCCGACGTGGTTAGAAGGTACTCACGGACGCTATCCCGTTCAAGCTCCTCGATGTGGAAGACTCGGCGGAGTACTTCCTGCTCCTCCTCTTTCCGGCGGAGGGGGAACCGGTAGATTCGAAGCCGCGAAAGGAGGGTCGGAAGGAGAATTCTCGGTCTTCTGGTGGTCAGAATCAGCGTGAGCCCCGAAGGAGGCTCCTCGAGGAGCTTCAGGAGGGCGTTCGCCCCTGAGTCGGTCAGGTTTTCCGCGCGCTCGATAATCGCGACCTTCCGGGACCCGAGTCCCGTAAGGTGGCCCCAGGAAGTAAGGCTCCGAATCTGTTCGATGGATATCTGAGTAAGGGAAGCCTTTTTCTCTATTGCCGCGGCCGTCTCGATTAGCGACGAAAGCTGCTTCTCGAGCTTCGCCTCCGGGAGCAGCTCTCCTTCGGGGTCTAAGTCGAGAAGCTCTTCCTCCATCTTCGCTAAGAGCCCCTGGACCGCCTTCCGCTTCGGCGCCGCGTTCTCCCAGAGGGCGTCGTCGAACCGCCGGAGCAACTTCCTCAAAGCCCGGACGAACAGGAAGGCCGCTCCCCGACGGCGGGTCCGTTTGAGGGCGTCGGCTGCGGCCACGATCTCCGGCGAGAACTCCTTTGGTCCCAAGAGCAGGGTGTCGGGATGGATTAGATGCCGGTGGAGCGTGCAGGATCGGCAGGTGCACCTCCAGTGAGCCGTTCCTTCGAGACACGTAAGCCCCCGGGCGGTCTCGAGCGCCACGGTTCCCTTCCCCCCGAGGGGGACCCCGGCAAAGAGAACGCTCGGCGGCAGGGTCGATTCTTGGAGATCTTGCTTGAGGCGGCCGGTCACCCTCCGGTGACCGATAACGTTGTCGTACATCGGCTACCTCCTTACCAGCATTTCGGCGACGTAGGGCAGAAACGGCAAGAGTGCCCGGGCGAAGAAGCTCCCCCGCAGAAGCCTTTCGGGGTCGGCGACGGGCTGTATCTGGATCAACAGAATAAGGAGAAAGACGACGACGACTCCCTCGACTACGCCGAGGAGGAGCCCCATGGCGTGGTCCAAACTCTCCAGATGCACCCGCTCGATCATGCGGTGGAGGGCGTTTTCGAAGAGCTTGATCAGGACGTAGAGCACGACAAAAATTCCGAGAAAGGCGATGATCTGGTTCCACACCGAGACACCGAGCCATTCGTCGAGGTAGCCGGCGACGGTTCCCGAGAAGAGGACCGCGACAACGACGCCGAGAACCAGCGAGGCTACCGAGAGCGCCTCTTTGACGAAGCCCCTGAGCCCCGCCCGAAGCGTCGCAAAGATTACGATAATGCCGAAAACGACGTCTATCGCGGTAAAATCGGTACTCACTTAAACCAGATACTCCATCAGCTCCCCCGCCGCCCGGTCCGCCGCTTCCGGCCGGGCAAGCTTCCCAATCCGTTGTTCCAAGTCGTGCCGCCGCTTTTCGTCACGGAGGAGAGCGGTAATCGCCGCCTCGAGAGACGCGGAAGTGACCGACTCCGGGTCCAAAACGACTGCTGCCTGCGCTTCCGCCAGGACGGCGGCGTTTCGAAGCTGATCCCCCCTCGATCCCGCCGCGGAAAGGGGAATCAGTATTGCCGGGCACCCGGTGGCCGCGAGCTCCGAGACGGTTCCGGCTCCCGCCCGGGCAATCACGACGGTCGCCGCCGCCAGAAGGTCCGGGTACTCGGCGCCGAAGAGCGGCCGGGAAAAGTAGCCCGGGCCGTCGGCCCGGAGGGGCGGCCGGCTTCCCCGTTGATGACAGATTGTCGCCTCTTGTGCAAGGCGGTCGAGGAACGGGTCGAAGAGATCGTTGAACTGACGAGCCCCGAGGCTTCCGCCGAGAACGACGATGAGCGGGCGTCCGTCCGGCACCCCGAAGACCCGGCGGAAACGCCGGCCGTCCCCCCCCAACACCTCGGGACGAACGGGGTTCCCGGTGACGATCAGGCGTTCTTCCAGGGCGCCGGAAAAGGATACCCGGGTCGCCTCGTAGGAAAGCAAAATCTTTCGCGCTACCCGGGCGTTCAGACGAGTCGCGAGCCCCGGGTCGGTATCCGATTCGTGGGTTACGACGGGAATTCGCAACACGGCGGCGGCGTACACGACCGGGACTGTGACGTATCCTCCCTTGGAAAAGACCACCTTCGGTCGGTCCTTAGCAAGCAGGAACAGGGCCGCCAGAAATCCGGCGAGCACCTTGAGGGTATCTACAAGATTGTTGACGGAAAAATAGCGGCGCAGCTTCCCCGCCGGGATACCCCGAAAGGGCACTCCTTCGTCCTCGACTATCCGGCGCTCCATCCCATTCGTCGACCCGTACCAGGCCACCGAGAGGTCCTCGGGCGCAATCTTCTTCTCTAGAATCCTCAGGACCGCCAACCCGGGAAAAACATGGCCGCCGGTTCCACCACCGGTAATGACTAGATCTTTCAATGTGTTATAGTGACGGTATCATGCGTCCATTTCCCTATGCAATTCCGGCGCTTCTCCTTCTCTTTCTCTGCCTTCTCCCGGCTCCTGCGGGGGCCGACCTCCCGGACGAGTGGACCGGGCGGTCCCTCCGGGCCATCTTCCCCGACCTGAGTCCCGTTGAGTACGCCCAACTCGAGACCGAAGGGGAGACTACCCACTTCTATCGGGAAGCGGCGGAGCTGACTCTGGCACCGGAGGCCTTCGGCTGGCGGGAAGCTCGGGAACGCATTAAAGAGTTTGGTCCGAAGATTGGGGTCGAGGCCCTATTCCTGATGCCCTACCCCGGGGCTCTCGAAACCGCCGCCGACCAGGAGCTCGAGATCTACAACACGCTGCGTTCGGTGAGTACGATGGGGGGCATCCAATACTACTCCGCGAGCCGGGAACGGATGCGGATTTTTTATATCGATTCCTACGCCGTCGAGGACCCGGACAGCAGGAGGCGCCGGCGGGACCCCATCGTATCCTCTATTCCCACCGAGGACACCATCTATGTCTACCAACGAGACTCGAGCTTCGGTCGGAACGTCCATCGGGTTAGCTACCGCTACACCGACGGTGCCTACCAGGTCCGGATGACGAATTTGACGCCTATGTTCTACGGAATTCTGCCGCTGGTGGCCGAGGAGAACCTCGACGTCTACTTGACAATCATCCCCGTCGAAGAGGGGATCGTCTTCTACGGAAACAGCGCGGTCAGGGTAATCGGTCTCTTCGGCATGGAGGATCGGGCCCGAAACAGCTTCTACAACCGGATAAAGGCGCTCTTCGACTGGTTTTCCCAGGAAGTCGGTTAATCCCCGGGAGAAATCGGACGTTGCGCTTAACATTGTAATATGATTCTAACATTGGCTCTTCATATTAGTTTGGACCCAGGGAGCCGGGACTCACACTTAAAAGGGATTTAGGCAGGTTTGGAAGCATGGACGGAAGAACACATCTCTTGGAGGGGCTCTCAGAGCTCCATCAACTCATACTGAGAATGGGAAGCCAGGTCGAAGAGGCGATGCACAAGGCCATATCGGCGGTCTCGAATCGCAGCTTTGAGCTCGCTTCGGAGGTCGTCGAAGCTGATCAGAAGATAGACGGCCTTCAAGCGTCGATCGAAGATATGTGCACCCGCATTATCGCCACAGAGCAACCGGTGGCCAGTGATCTCCGAGATATCCTGACGAGTATGAAGTTCGCCGGCGACCTCGAGCGTATCGGCGACCATGCTCGGCACGTCGCGGCTGCCATCGAAAGCCTGTCGGACCCTCTTTACGGCGAGGTCGTTCCCGGTCTCGCAAAGATGGCGGAGGCGGGCACGAGCATGCTCCACGACGTTTTGACATGTTTCGTGGAACAGGACGCCGACGGCGCCGTGGAAGTTGCAACACGGGACGACGAAATCGACGAGCTGCACCACACTGTCTACGAGCAGTTGGTATCGATCATGCGAGAGAACCCCGAGAGCATCCCCCACGCGATGCACATCATGTTCATCAACCGGTTTCTCGAACGCTTGGGGGACCACGTTACCAATATGTGCGAGTGGGTGGTCTTCCTCAAACGCGGGAAGCACGTGGAGCTGAATCCCTAGGGAAAGACGAGGTACGGTGCGATGGCACGAGAGACTGTCTTGGTGGTTGATGACGAGGAAGACATCCTCGAGTTGATTCAGTACAACCTGGAAAAAGAGGGCTACACCGTCAAGACGGTCAAGACCGGAGAAGAGTGCCTGGCGATCGTCGGGAAGCTCGTCCCGGAGATTGTCGTTCTCGACCTCATGCTTCCGGGTCTCGACGGACTCGAGGTCTGTAAGAGACTCAAGCGGTCCGAGCCGACCAGAAGCATTCCGGTTCTGATGCTGACGGCGAAGAGCGAGGACTCCGACATCGTCTCGGGTCTCGAGCTCGGCGCCGACGACTACATCACCAAACCCTTCAGCCCGAAGGTGCTGATCGCCCGAGTCCGGGCGGTCCTCCGCCGGGCCGGAGAGCAGGACGCCGAGAACCCCAAGGAAGCCAAGATTCGCATTCACGGCATCGTTATCGACGTTTCCCGCCACGAGGTTTCCTGCGACGGCGAGGTTGTTCCCCTCTCGGCTACCGAGTTTGGGATCCTCGAGTTTCTCGCACGGAATCCCGGCTGGGTTTTTTCCCGAAACAAGATTATCGATACGGTTAAGGGAAAGGACTACCCGGTAACCGAGCGCTCCGTCGATGTCCAAATACTCGGGCTCCGGAAGAAGCTAGGGAGCCAGGGGAAGTTGATCCAAACCGTCCGCGGGGTCGGTTACCGCCTTCAAGCCGAATAGTGGCCGGACAACGCTTCCACAGCCGATACCTGTTGCTTCTCGTAGTCAGCGTCGTCTCGATCTGCGTCGTTCTGGGGGCTATGGGGTTTACCCGGCTCCGCAAGGCCGGCGAGGAGATGGCCCGAATAGACGCTCAGAATACACTCGCACTTGTCGAGGAAGTTATCGAATCTACCGGCGGGAATCTCGCGCCCGGAACCGCCTGGCCGATTAACGGCGGATCGGTCCGGGTAGTGTCTCTCTCGGAGCTACGAAACGAGTTCGGCTTTACCGGAAGCTTGGCTTCTCACCTGGAGTTCTCATCCGTCTCCCGCGGGGAATCCGGAGGCCACCTCGTCGTCGCTCGGTCGATCAGCGAGGCCCCCCTCGTACTCGTCGCCCAAATCTCCCTGGCTCCCGGGGACCGGCTCCTTGGCGACGTGATGGGTGCTTTTTTGGTCGCGGCGATTCTGTTGGCTCTCTCGGCGACGGCGTTTTCCATCGCGGCGGATCGATCTTTCGGCGCGGCGGTCGACAGATTGGATACCGCGGTCCGGCATTTTGCAGACGGAGACTTCAGCCATCGAGTGCGGCTACCGGAATCCCCCGCGCTGTCTTCCCTTGCCGGCGCCCTCAACGACATGGCCGGCCGCTTCCAGGAGACTCTTGCGCAGATTACCCGCCGGCGGAACGAGTTAGAGGGAATCCTCTCGAGTATGGTCGAGGGCGTTATCGTTCTCGACACGGCAAAGCGCATATCCGCCATCAACGCCTCCGCGGCCCGCCTCTTTGGCGTTGACGCCGGGGAAGCCCAGGGGCAACCCCTGATCGCGTTCTTACGAAACTCCGAGGTCGAAGAGTTCGCCGACGATACGCTCTCGAGCTTGGAGCCGAGAGAGCGTACCATTACCGTTTTCGATATTCAGCCGGTTCACATCCAGCTCCATGGAACGGTGCTCCGGGGGGACGAAGGGAGGGTTATCGGCGCCTTGATCGTGACGAGCGACGTCACCCGGATCCGTCGCCTCGAAACCGTTCGGCGCGAGTTCGTCGCGAACGTCTCCCACGAGCTGCGGACCCCGATCACCTCCATTCTCGGCTTCATCGAGACACTCCGGGAAGGGGCGATGGACAATCCCGATCGCGCGGGGCGGTTCCTCGAGATTACCCACGCCCAAGCGAACCGGCTTAACTTGATCATCGAAGATTTGCTCAGCCTCTCCCGACTCGAGTCTTACGATGCGACGATTCCGATGCAGAAGTGTCAGATTCACGAGATCATCAACAGCACCAAACTCAGCGTCGCCCCGGCTGCGGCGCAGAAGAGCATTTCGGTCGAGGACAGCTACTCCGGTCCTACCGACGTAACGGCGAACGCCACCCTCTTGGAACAGGCGATAAAGAACCTGGTGGACAACGCCGTCAAGTACAGTCCGGAAAACACCGCCGTCCGACTGTCGGTTCGAAACCGGGATGGTTTTTTGACCGTAGATGTCTCCGACAGCGGCGTCGGTATTCCGGCGGCGGACCTTCCGCGGATCTTCGAGCGGTTCTACCGGGTCGACCGGGCTCGAAGCAGAGACCTCGGCGGCACGGGCCTTGGGCTCGCCATCGTCAAACACATCGCGATTGCCCACCGGGGGGCGGTCACCGTAGAAAGCACCCCCGGAAAGGGAAGCACCTTCGTGTTTTCGATTCCTCAGGATTCGGAAGCGTCGTAGATCTCGGTTCGGTCTCTGCCCCGTTTCTTGGCAAGGTACATAGCCTGGTCGGCCTGACCTATCCACTCGTCCCGGCTCTGCCCCCGGTACTCGGCGATTCCCATGGATATGGTAAACCGCACCTTCGGGTCCTTTTCGCATTGGACGCTGGTCCCGTTAACGGCCTCCCGGAGGCGTTCGGCAAACTGCTCTGCGTGGTATAGGTCCGTAGCCGGGAGCACGACGAAAAACTCCTCCCCACCGTATCGGCCGACGTGGTCGTATTTTCTTACCGAGTTCCGCAGGAGGGCGCCAAGCCGCTCGATGACCTTGTCGCCGCAACCGTGGCCGAGGGTGTCGTTTATTCGCTTGAAGTAGTCGATGTCGAGCATGATCCCGCAGAGGGGTGAGGAGGATCGCTGCGCCCTGTCGATTTCGACCTCGATCATGCCGAAGAGGCTCAGGCGATTGAGGAGCCCCGAAAGAACGTCGAAGCGGGCGATCCGCTCGAGGTCGGAGTTCGCCTCCTCGAGGGCCCGATAATCGTCCTCGATCTTGTCGTACTTCCGCCTCAGCCGGACGTTCTGGTCCAAGACCTTCGACGAAAGCTCCTCCTCCTGCCGAACGGCTCTCCGGTAGAATTCCCGCTCGTCGTAGAGGAAGGACTGCTGCTTGAGACGGAGCACCGCCGCCAACAGCTTGAGCTCGATCTCTCTCTCGCCCGCAGGGAGGAGAAGAAAATCGTCGGCCCCTTCCTCCAAGGCCCGCCGGATAGAGGGGATGTCCTCTTGATGTCCCAAGGCGATGACTTCTAAGGGTCGTTCGAAGTAGAGGTTTCGAAACTCCCGGCAGAGGTGCATTCCCTGGTTCTCCTCGGTAACGTGGACCAGGGCGATGTGGAAGCCGGAAAGCCGGTCTTTCGTCAGGCTCCGCGCATCGGACTCATCGAGAACCACGGCGCAGCCCTTCTGCTCCAGGAGCGACTTGAGCTCGGCTCCATGGGGATGAGACGAGTAAAACAGAAAAATGCGATAGTCCGTATCCGCCATCCTTTCCTACCAGAACCTACCAGAGCCGGGATGCCGCAATCTGGGTTCCCCCGATAATCGCTCCGAGAAGGGCACCAAACAGGTTTATCCACTTGAGGTGTTTCGCGATTACCATCAACAGCAGCCGCTCGACGTCCGCGACATCCAGAGCGTTTATGCGGTTCACGACGAGATTGTCGATATCCATAGCGGCCACGATCGACGGAAGGTGTCTTTCCGTCATCCTCAATAGACCATCGGCAATTCGGCCGTCGATCTTTTCCTTTGTCTCCGGCTCGAGTGTCACGAGGTCTCTGAGCGTAACGCCATGAAGACCATCGAGAAGGGTCTCGACTACCTTAGGCACGTTGCCGGGGCCCCCTTCTATGGCACCGACAATGCGCCTCCGGAGCTCCCTCCGGGTAGCTTCTTCGTCTCCTCGAGTCAAGAGACGACCGATATCGAGCAAGGTCTTATCTTCGAGGGTAACCAGGCGCCCGAGGGTCGACGAGACCACCGCGTCCTCGGCGGTAGGAGATTCGAGAAGATCCACCAAGCGGTCTACGAGCCAGTCGAGAGCCTTCCGGGGGTTGATTCCGGCGCTATCCGCGGCGGTGTCTAAGGGCGTCTCCTTCAGACGAGCGACAAAGGTCCGGATTCCCGCCAAAACCATCGCACGGTTCTCGCTTCGCCGTCCCGCGTTTTCGAGGGTGGCAATCGCGTCGGAGACAATGTCCGGCATGGTTTCGTCGAGTCGCCGGTCGTACTGTGTCGCGGTTACTAAGAAACGCTGAAAAATCGTAAGACGCTCGACGATGTCCCGCACCAGGCCCCGACCTCTGGTTTCCATCTCCCGGCGAACCGCCGGCTCTTTGAGCCACCGGACAAGCGCCTCGAGGGCGGGATCGTAGAGATGGTTCGCGAGCTCGAGTATCATCTCCTCGCTCTTCTCCGGCAGGATGACCGCGATGGTAGCCCCCTCCTTCGCCTCCCGGTCTACCCACTGGTTCGCCGCCTCCTTGAGCGATTCTCTCAATGGGCCTTCGAGGAGCCCCCGATACGCGTTTCGAATCGCCTTCCCCCTCGCTTCCCCCTCGGGCAGAAATCTCTTGAGCCTCACAGCCCCTAAGGTCTCGATAACGGCGTCCACAAAGGCGACTACGATACGATGGGGACCGGCGTCCGCCGGGGTATCGGAACCTCGAGAGCTGCCGCCGCCGCTAAAGATATCCTGTACCGTCCCCTTCAGGATGTGGGCGTCGATCGGGCGGTCCAAAAGGCTCTCGGTGGCCCGGCCAACGGCCTCTTCCGCCCGGGCTTGGAACCCTTCCCCCCGAAGATGCCCCCGGACCGTTTCTTCGGTGATCAGTTGTGTCGACACCATCTTCCCGATACTCTCCGCGAGGGCAACCCGCTGTCGGGGTATAATTCCAGGGGTAAAGGGAACACGCAGACCGAGAATTCGCTTTTCCGTCAAAGGACGAAACAGCATACGGATGGCGATGTAGTTGGTCACAAACCCGATAATCGCGCCGAGAAGCGGAGGAATCAGATACGGAAGATACGGCTCGACGGAGGTCATGGGTCGGTTAGACCTTGCGATGCGTTGACCGCTTGTTCCCGGGAGGTTGTCAAAACAAGCTCTGTTCCGTAGACCCAGCCTTCGACTCCGGGGGACCGCACCTGGTACCAGTGGTGCTCCTCGCCGTCCCGGGAGACCGTGTAGTTCGTCTTTGCCACAACTTCCACAATCGTCCCCCGCCGCAGATGCCCCTCTATGGCGGCGTCGAATCCCGGAGAAGCGACCACCGGGGTGTAGGGAGAAGCGGCGACGGCCCAACCGGCGCGAAGCATCAGCACGGGGGTGGTCGGTAACTCGACGTTATCGATTGTCTCCGGCCTGTCGCATCCTCCCAGCAAAAGGAGGAATACGAGGGCCATCGCGGCGATGGTAAAGCGCGTCACGGCGTCGCCGCAGCCTTTAGTTCGTCTATTTCGTCCCGGAGGACCGCGGCCTCTTCGAACTCGAGATTCTTCGCGTGCTCGAGCATCTGCCGTTCGAGCTCCCGGATGAGCTCTTTGCGCTCCTTGGGAATCAGGATGTTGAACCCGGCCTTCAGAATCTCGACCGTCTGTCGCTCGTTGTTTCGCTTCTCCTCTTTTTCCCGGACGATGATATCGTGAATCGCCTTCCGTATGGTTTGGGGAGTTATGCCGTGGGCCTCGTTGTGCTGTTCCTGGATCCGGCGCCGGCGGTTCGTCTCGTCGATCGCCTCCCGCATCGCGTCGCTTTCCCGGTCGGCGTACATAATGACCTTACCGTTTACGTTCCGGGCGGCCCGGCCGATCGTCTGGATAAGTGAGGTCGCGGAGCGCAGAAACCCGATCTTGTCGGCGTCGAGGATCGCGATCAGTGAAACCTCCGGGAGATCGAGCCCCTCCCGGAGCAGGTTGATTCCGACGAGGACGTCGTAGGCGCCGGAACGGAGCTCGGTAAGAAGCTCCACGCGCTCGATGGTCTCGATTTCGGAGTGGAGGTAGCGCACCCGGAGTCCCATCTGCGTCAGATAGTCCGTAAGGTCTTCCGCCATCTTCTTGGTAAGCGTCGTCACCAAGGTCCGCTCGTCCGCCGCTATCCGCTCCTTAATCACCCCGTAGAGGTGGTCAATCTGTCCCTCCGTCGGCCGAACTTCGATATGTGGGTCCAGGAGTCCCGTCGGTCGGATAATCTGCTCGACGAGTTGTCCCGACTTTCTCACCTCCAGGTCGGTCGGTGTCGCCGAAACGTAGACCACCTTGTCGAGGAGCGCTTCGAACTCGTCGAAGACTAAAGGGCGGTTGTCCAGGGCCGAGGGCAGGCGGAACCCGTAGTCGACCAGGGAGAGTTTTCGGGATCGGTCGCCTGCATACATCCCCCGGACCTGCGGGAGGGTAACGTGGGACTCGTCGACGAAGGCAAGGAAGCGATCGGGGAAATAGTCTAAGAGTACCGCCGGCCGCTCCCCCACATCCCGCCCGCTCAGATGCCGGGAGTAGTTCTCGATGCCGCTACAGTATCCCATCTCGTCGAGCATCTCCAGGTCGTAGAGGGTCCGGGTTTTGAGGCGTTGGGCTTCGACGATCTTGTTCTGTTCGGTAAGCGCCTCAAGGCGTTCATCAAGCTCCCGCCGGATACGGTCGACGGCAAGCTGGACCTGCTCCTCCGGTGTCACGAAGTGTTTCGCCGGGTAGACGATGGCTACCTCGAGTTCCTCGAGAACTTCCCCGGTCAACGGATTGAACCGGAGGATGCGCTCTATTTCGTCCCAGGCAAACTCGACCCGGATTGCCTCTTCCAAGTAGGCGGGAAGGATCTCGAGAACATCCCCTTTGATGCGGAAGCGACTCCGTTGGAGAACCGCGTCGTTGCGCTCGTATTGAAGCGAAATGAGCTTGAGGCGAACTTTGGAGATATCGGCGGTGGTCCCCTTGTCGAGACGGAGCCGCATTCCCCGGTAGTCTCGGGGGCTCCCGAGGCCGTAGATGCACGACACGGTCGCCACGACGATGACGTCGCTCCGCTCGAGAAGGCTCGTTGTGGCCGAAAGGCGCATTCGGTCTATTTCGTCGTTAATCGACGAGTCTTTCTCGATGTAGAGATCCCTCGAAGCGACGTAGGCTTCCGGTTGATAATAATCGTAATAGGAAACGAAGTACTCCACCGCGTTGTCCGGAAAGAAGTCCTTGAACTCCCGGTAAAGCTGAGCGGCCAGGGTCTTATTATGCGAGAGGACAAGGGTCGGCTCCTGGATGGCCTCTATCACCTTGGCCATGGTGTAGGTCTTGCCCGATCCGGTAACGCCTTTTAGGGTCTGCTGGGCCAATCCCCTCTCGATTCCGGCGACGAGTTTTTCGATGGCCTGCCCCTGGTCCCCCGCGGGGCTGTAATTTGAAACTGCGCGAAACTTCTCCGGCATACGCTTAGTCCCACTGAAACCGTTCTGGGCGCTCGGAAAGCACGACGGTCGTCGACCGCTCTCGGCGCCCGCGGAGAGAGACAACCCGCACCTCTTCTCCGGGGGCATTGTCCTCCAAGGCCTCGTAGAAGTTTGCGATGGTGGCGACCGCGTGTCCGTCCACTTCGACGATGATGTCCCCTCCGAGGTAGATGATGGTGTTCCCGTAGCGAACCGCATTATCGGGATCGCCCCCCCGAAGGCCCGCCTTCTCCGCGTTGCCACCGGGTATAATCTCGGATATCAGGACACCCTGACCGACCGGAAGATCCGCATACCGGACGAGTTGCGGGAAGAGCTGCCGGGGCACGATATCGATCCATCCACGACGGACCACGCCGAACTGAATAAGGTCCGGGACAACCCTCCGGGCCGTGTCAATGGGAACCGCGAATCCTATGCCGATGGATCCTCCCGAGGGAGAGTAGATCATCGTGTTGATACCGATCATGGTCCCCGACGAATCGAGGAGCGGTCCGCCGGAGTTGCCGGGGTTGATCGAGGCGTCGGTTTGGATCATGTCCCTGATTACCAGGTTGTTCGATGTCCGGATGGGACGTCCGAGGCCGCTGACAATCCCGACGGTTAAGGTCCGGTCCAGAGCAAAGGGGTTTCCGATAGCGAGGACCTTCCGGCCGATGCGAAGATCCGCGGACGTTCCCATCGGAATCGTCGCGAGGTCCACCCCCGACGGTGGCTCGAATCGCACGACGGCCAGATCGTTCTCGGCATCGGTGCCGATTACCTCGCCTTCGATTCGCAGACCGTCCGCCAGGGTCACGAAGACCTTGAAGGCATCGGAGACGACGTGGTTGTTGGTAAGAACGTATCCCCGGGCATCGATGATCGAGCCGGAACCCGAGCCGCCCTCCCGGGGCACCGGCTCGAGAAACCAGTTGTAGGTCACCGTTTCGGTGGTAATGTTTACGACACCGGCGTTTCTCTGCTCGTAGACGCGAATGTTCTCCAGCTCGTCCGCCGAATAGCGCGCGCCGTCCCGCACCGGCCGGGGGGACAGCTCCTCCGCGACGGGGTTCGTGTGGTATTCGAACGCGCCGGCCGTCTCCGCGGCCGGCCCCGGGGGATCTCCGAAGGGAATAATCCCAAATCCGAGGCCCAGAAGGATGAGGACAGCCAAAACGGCCGGAAAAACGGTGTACGGAATTCGGGGGGGTCGACGACGCATGCTGTCTCTGCCGGAGTATACCGAAGATCCGGGAAAAATCCAACGTGCCTCCCCTCCCGTTGCGCTTCTTCCGGCGGATTTTTCTACCGGGCGGAGCTACCAAATTAGCGCAGGATGATCCTCCGGTCCCTCGAGGAAGCTGCGATGCGCCAGAGCTTCCAGAACGTCTTCCGGTGCGATAGCGGGCCGCCCGCCGATGTCGGCTATGGTTCGGGCTACCTGGATAGTCGCTGTCTCTCCTCTCCGGGAGAGGCCAAAGTGCTCGACGCCCCGGGCCAACACCCGTCGGCATCCTTCGGAGAGCTCTCGGGAGATATCGATACCCTCGAGATTCCGTCGCCTCCGAATCTCCCTGGCCCGTGCCACGGTCTGCCGCGCTTCCGAGATGCTCTTCGAGTTCTCGACCGACTCTCCCGGTTCGAGAGCCTGGAACGGCAGCCGAAGAGGAATGCGATCGAGGAGCGGCCCTCCGAGGCGTCTCCAATACCGGGAGACTTCGTCGTAAGAGCAGCTGCACCGACTTCCGGGCTTACCGAGGTTCCCGCAGGGACACCCGTTGCACGCAAGGAGGAGGTGAAAGTCCGCCGGGTACCAAAAAGTGCGACCGGCCCGGGAGAGATAGACCCTTCGACGCTCCAGGGGCTCCCGAAGCCCCTGGAGGACATTCTTCTTGAACTCGAGAGCCTCGTCCAAGAAGAGCGTTCCCATGTGAGCAAGAGAAATCTCCCCCGGGAGGGTTTTTGCGCCTCCGCCGACGATTCCCTCGGGAGAGGCCGTGGGGTGCGGAGCCCGAAAGGGAGGCCACCGGATCAGGGGCTGCTCCGGCGACAGAACACCGGCTTGGGAGTGAATCCGGGTCACTTCTAGAGCTTGCGACCGGTCGAGGGGGGGCAGGAGTGACGGGATGCTCCGGGCGAGAACGGTCTTTCCGGTACCCGGGGGCCCCGCGAGAAGAAGGTGGTGCCTTCCGGCGGCGGCGATAACGAGCATACGCAAACCCCGGGGGTTCTCCGAGAGCTTCTCGAAAGGAAGAGCCGGTTCCGGTTGCTTCTCCCGAAGACCACAGTCCCCGGAGTTGGATGCACCGGTGCTACCGGCGGTTTGGATCCCGACTCCGGATAAGACGTCGATTACCTCCCGGAGGTGCCGGCCATGGACAAGGCCTTCGTCGAACACCGACGAGGCTTCGATGCGGTTGGCCTCCGGGACGACGACTTTCCGAACACCCCGCGCCTTAGCCGCGGACACCGCGGCAATGACCCCCGATACCCTCCTTAGGCTCCCGTCGAGTCCTAACTCGCCTACCGCCAGAAGACGTCCCGGAGGCCTCGCCGGCAGTTGGCCGGAGGCCGAAAGAATGGCAATAGCGATCGCCAGGTCGAACCCGGCGCCGACCTTCGGCAGGTCCGCGGGCGAAAGATTGACGAGAATCCGGTCCTGGGGGTATTCGTAGCCGCTATTCTTCAGCGCGACCCGGACCCGCTCCCGGGCCTCCCTTACCGGGGGGCCCGCCATTCCGACTATTTCGGTGCCGGGAATACCCCGCCGGATGTCGACCTCTACAGAAACGGTTATACCGTCAAAACCAAGGGGTACGTAGCCGAGTACAGTCATGGCGCCTCTCTTCAAAAGAAAGGACCGACCCAGAGTTTCCCGCGCTTCAAAGAGAAGGAAATTATTGCGAGAGCTTGGCTATCTCTTTCTGGACGAGGTCGTGGCAACGCTCGTTCTCTTCGTGGCCGGCGTGACCCGCCACCCAGGCCCACCGGATAAAGACCCCCTCCGTCTCGCTATCGAGGGCAATCCAGAGATCTTGGTTCTTGACCGGCTTCTTATTCGCCGTGCGCCAGCCGTTCTTCTTCCAGGTATGAATCCAGGCGGTGATTCCCTGCTGTACGTACCGAGAGTCCGTGGAGATATCGGCGGTCTCGGCGCCGGCTTCCTTCGCCGCCCGAATTCCTTCGATAACGGCCGTAAGCTCCATCCGGTTGTTGGTCGTCGAGGAGCCCCCGCCGGAGGCAACGATCTCTTTACCGGGGACGCGAACGATGCAGGCCCAGCCACCGGGACCCGGATTACCCCAACAACCGCCGTCGGTGTAGACTTTTGCGGCGCCGTCGGTATTGTTGACAGGTTTGTTTGCAGCCACGTATAGTGCGGACGATATAAAAAACTATCGAAAAAAGGAAGTCCCATGGCGTTCCTCGAAGACTACGCCGACTTATTACGCGCGCCCCTCTTTAAGACCGAAGAATCGGGAAACCACCCCGTTCGTATCGCCTCGATTTCGGATTTTCCCTGCTGCGGCTACCTGCCGGAACCTTCCCGGAGAGTACTCTTGCGAGAACGTTACCCCGAAGCGTATCGCTACCGTCTCCAACCCCACGACGTGCTGGTTACGATCGTCGGTACCGTCGGTCGAGTCGCGGTGGTCTCGGATCACGTTCCGGAAGATTGCGTTCCCGCCACGAACATCGTCATTCTCCGCCCCCGGGAGCCGACCGGTGACACCGCCGCGGCTCTGTACCTGTTCTTTCGGTCGGATTCCGGCCGGCGTGCTTTCGACGGGCTCGTTCACGGAAAATCGATCCGTCTCGTGTCGAAAAAAGCCTTGGCAAAGGTACCGATCCCAACGCTATCCGTAAAGATTCTCAAGGAGTCGGGGGAGCTCTTCCGGGCGGAGAGAGATCTCTACGAGCGCTACCTCCGGGCGCACAAGGAGATGGCCTGTCGAATAGGGGCTTTCTTCTAAGACGCGACGACGGTAAAGTCGTTCTCTAGATAACCGTCGACTATTTCGACCCGGGGGAAGAAGTCGGAAAAGATCGATCCGATGGTCTTCGGAGAGTAGTAGTAGTAGTACGTTTCTTCCTTATCCGGAGAGGACTCGCTCAAGAAATTGGCAACGCACAAGCGTTCAGTGATTTCGCCGAAGCGTTTGGCCGCCCGAGTAACGCAACCAAGATTGTCCGGCATTCGCAGGTTAAAGATCCCCGAAGCGTAGACGACGTCGAACCGCTCGGACCAGCTCTCGTCGGAGAGAAGGTCGATGCACTCGAAGCGCGCCTCGGGAAAGCGTCTTTGGGCTCGGTCGACCATTTGGGGGAGAATATCCACTCCCGTGTAGACAACCGGCTCCCGATTCTCGCTCAGAAAGCGGTAGAGGTCCCCGAGGCCGGCGCCTACGTCGAGGAGGGAATAGCGCTCCTTCGGCGTTACCTTCAGGAGCACTGAGAACCGTGCCGCCTGCGCCTCGGCACTTTCCCAGCCGAGTGCTTCGTGCGTTTCGCGGTTGCGATTGAGACGCTCGAGGTAGTATGCGGAGATTCTGTCGTTGTCACTCATGGGCGTTACGCCGGAGAGGTGTGCTTGACCTGGAGTCCGACGACATCGAAGAAAGACTCGAGGCTTTCGATCCCCTCCCGGGCGCTCAAAAAGAGGTACGCCTCCTCGCCCCGGAAGCGAATCGGACAGATGACAACCCGGCCGATGTAGGAGAATAGCGAATCCGAGCAGACCCCGTGAAAGCCGGCGTAGTGGTGGAGAGGATGTCGGAAGAGAATCGCTTTCTGCTTGCCGAGTATCTCGCGGTAGAGAAAGGAATCGACGGGAATTCGGAGCTCCGCGGCGCAGGCATCGTCTATTCCAAGGGTATAGGCGGGGACGCAGGCAGTCTCCTTCTTGAGAAAGATCGACGCCGCCCTCGCTTTTACGATCCGAGTAAAGGTAACCAAGCTCTTGAAGATACCGCTGTCGTTGCGCTTATAACCTGCTAAGAAGCGATCGTAGGCGAGTCCCTGCTCCGTCAGGAGCATCCGGCTCTGATAGCCCCCTTCTTCACTCACCGTGTCGTCCGGCGAATCTTGGTGGCCCCCGGTGTCCGAAATCGGAAAGAGGTCTAGACCCACTCGGGAAGAGAGAAGCTCGTCGATGCCGGACCCGCTTTCCTCTTCCTCCTCCTTACCGGTTACGGATTCGACGAGGCGCCTCATCTCTCCCGGTTTCGCTTCTTCCTGCTGCAGATACGCCGACGAATCGATCTGATAGAAGCCGTTCTCATCACGAATTACCTTCTCCTGAGTTCCGTGAGACAACACAAGCTCCTTTAGAGACATCACGTCGACATGAGGAGAGGTCACCAGATCGAGAGATTGAAGATCGATGGTGCCTCTCGGGAGCGACACCGGAGCGACTCTTTCGCGCGTAGACGGCGTAAGTTTTTTCACCTCGTCCGCCTCAACCGGAGCCGCTTCCACCTCTTCCATCTCTTCAACGTCTTCCGAGAAATCGTGGTCCGCAACCGAAAGTTCTTCTATTCCCTCGTCTTGCAACGACGATTCGACTTCTCCGGAAGGAGGGGAGAATCCGAAAAGACTGGATCCGAATAGAAAACCACCGCCGGAGGCAGTCGGCATTAGCTCTCCCTCACCGGCACTCTCCTCTTCTTCGGTGAGCTCTTCGAACTCTTCCTCTTCTTCTTCTTCTTCTTCTTCCAGTTCCGGTTCGTCGATCTCCTCTAGGGAACCGACCGTCTCCTCAGGTTCCGTCTCCACCGCTTCGTCGAGGGGTTCCAAGAACGCCTCCGCGTCCTCCCCGGAGCCTTCGGATTCTTCGATGCCACTCTCTACCGGGAGCACCCCGAGGTCCTCGATTCCCTCTACCCGTTCGAGGACTCCCTTGTGGTCCCCGACCGAAGCGAAGCTCTCTTCGACGTCCTCGGGCCCACCGGATTCCCACTCCTCCTCTATCCCGGCAAACTCGGCTTCGAAGGCGTCTATTTCGGAAAGAGCGTCGATCGCTTCGACGGGCTCAAGGGGCTCCTCGGGCTCCCCGGGCTCTTCAACCTCTTCCATCTCGAGGATCTCTTCCAGGTCCTCGGCCTCGGGGACTTCTTCGATCTCCTCGACCTCGGATACTTCCTCTGCCTCGAGGACTTCTTCGGCCTCGGCGAATTCCTCGATCTCCTCGACCTCGGATACTTCCTCCGCCTCGAGCACTTCTTCGGCCTCGGGGACTTCCTCGATCTCCTCGACCTCTTCTAGCTCGGAGACTTCTTCCAGGGGCTTGCTGTCCCGAACCGGTTGGGGGGTAGTCGGGGCCGGGGTTCCCGGGCCGGTAGTTCGGGTCGCTGACTCAGTGGACGGCGGCCCGGCCTGCGGGAGGGACTGAAGATTGTTTACGACCTGCCGGACGATACTCTCTAGCCGGGCGATATCGGTGGGAGCGGTCTCGATTCGAGCCCTGCTGCCGATAACTCCAATGATCTCGTCCCAACTCCTGGAGATCAGCTCGTCAACTTCGGGCCCTCGCTCCTTTGGAAGTCGACCGATTCCTCGCTTTATTTCGGCGGTAAGCTCTTCCCGGCGGTTGGCGATCTCCTGCTGCCACGCTTCCCAGCTGACTTTCTCTCCGGCCTCGAAATAGTGCCGCAGAAGGTTTATCTGGAAACGCTTGATGCGCTCCGATACCACCAAAACCGGGTCCTGCCGGACGTTCAGGAGCAGGAATACCAGCAAAAAGCTCGAAAGAATCACCGAAGCCAGGAGAATAGCCCGCATACCCGTCGTCATTTGGAACGCCGATTCCGGCGCTAACCACAAGTACCAATTACCTTCCGCCCCGGCGGTGGCAAAGACAACGTATCGTATCGCCTCTTCGAGGAGTATGGTGGGAAAGGAAAATTCGGAAGAGGTAATATCTCCCCAGCCTTCGCCTATGGCGCTTCGAAGGGATTCCGCCTGTCCCTGGGGCCCATTAAGAACCAGGGCGTCGTTCCTGACGACGACGGCCCTGTCCGAAGGGAGCAGGACCCCCTCTCGCGTAAGGCGGTTTTCTATACCTTGGGTTCCGAAAAAGAAGAGTGCCGTCCCCTGGGGTGTATCGAACTCGTCAACGAACGCCAAGCGATAGACGACGAGATTCTGCTCGGGGATTAGCTCGACCTCGGGAACTGCCGGTGGCTCCGGCGGGACCAATCCGACAACGCCCTCCGGAAGCTCCGCCACCGGAAGGTACTCTCGACGAAAGGCGTTCTGCTCTCGGATATCCCCTTCCGCCGAGCTGTAGATAAGCTGCTCCCCACCATCGACAAAGATACGCATCGACGAAAAGGAGGCGGATTCAGCATCGAGGAGGCCAACCAAATTCTGCCTGGCAAGAATATCTTCTCTGCTCTGGTTGGTACGGACAAGACGGCGAATCGCCGAGTTCTCGAGAACGGCGGCGACATTCTGCACGGTAGCTTGGTGATGTCGCCGGACAACGTCTTCGGCGGAGGATAGCTGGTTCTCGAACCGTTGCCGGACCCGAGGATCGAAAAAGGTCGTCTCTATATAGTCAAAAAGCCCGGAGAACGCAAGAACAGAAAAGGCTCCAAACACCAGTACTGAGATAAGCAGACTGAGAGCAATTTTCTGAGAAGCCTTCATGCGAAGCGAAATCCCCCAAACATAGAGTCCCGGTAGTAGTATCGGCATAAACCGACCGGGACTCCAAGGGGAACCCCTACTCGCTCTTCTCCTCTTCCGGATTATCTGCTGCCTGTTCCTCCGGGGCGACCGCCGGTTCCGCCGGTGCGTCTTCCGACGCTTTTTCGGCACCGGCCTTACCCTTGGCGGGCTTCTTCGTCTCGGACTTCTTGGCGCCGCTCTTCTTGGCCTCGACCTTTTCGGTTTCCGCCTCGGCTGCCTCTGCCTCGGCTTCCTCCGCGGCGGCGGCCTCTTCAGCCGCTATTCTCTCGGCCTCTTTCTTCTCGGCCTTCGCGCGCTTCCGGCTTACCTTTGCCTGGGATTCTTGGTCCGCACCCGGACGCTCGACGAATTCGAGGAGCACCATCTCGCTTGCGTCCGATTTTCTCGGACCAAGCTTCAGAATTCGGGTGTATCCTCCCGGGCGGTTCGCAAACCGAGGGCCGATTTCCGTAAATAGCTTCGCGAGCGCCTTCTCGTCCTTGATATCCCGGGCAACCATACGACGGTTGTGCACCGAGTCAACTTTGGCGCGGGTTACCATTCTTTCCACAATCCGACGGACCGACAGGGCCTTTGCCTTGGTGGTCTTGATCCGCTCGTGGAGAATCACGGATGTGGCCATGTTGCGCCGGAGTGCCCGGCGGTGACTGGTCTTCCGACCGAGTCTGTTATAGCCAATCTTATGCTTCATCCTCGGCTTCCCCTTTCTCTTCTTCCGATTCCTGGCGCACCCGCAGCGCATTCTTCAGCTGACTGTAGTCCGTCATACCGAGGCTCAGGTTCCATTCATGGAGTCTTTCTTTAATTTCTTGAAGCGACTTCTTTCCGAAGTTCCGCGTCTTGGCAATATCCTCCTCCGTGCGAGAAGTAAGGTCGCCAATGCTGCGAATATTCGCGTTCTTCAAACAGTTGCTCGACCGGACGGATAGCTCGAGCTCTTCCACGGGGGTGTCGAGGAGCTTCTTAATCCGCTCCGCTTCCTCGTCTATGTCGTCGTCCCCGAGAATATCGTCCTCGTCGAAATTGATAAAAACGGTAAAATGGTCCTTCGCAATCTTGGCCGCTTCCGCGAGGGCGTCCTCGGGTCGGATCGTGCCGTCGGTCCACAGCTCGAATACCAGTCTGTCGTAGTCGGTTCGCTGGCCGACCCGGGTGTTCTCGACGGCGTACTTAACCCGTCGAATGGGAGAAAAAATCGCGTCGATGGCGATGGTCCCAATTACCTCGACGTATTTTTCGTTCAGCTCTGCCGGCGTGTATCCCCGCCCGAGGTCGATCTGCACCTCGAGCTCGAGGTGGCCGTCCTCCATAAGCGTCAGGATATGCTGATCCTTGTTGACGACACGGATCGAGTCGTCGACCTGCAGGTCTTTCGCGGTAATGTCACCGGGCCCCTTCAACTCGACCAAGAGCGTTCTCTGCTCTACGTCGTCCTCCAAGGCTATCTGAATCTGCTTCAGATTGTTGATGACGTCCGGAGTGTCTTCGACCACTGCCGGGATCGATTCGTACTCGCTCGACAACACATGGGCGTTGCCCTCGGCGTCGTAGCTGGTGATACGAAGGGCCGAAACGGCGTACCCCTGGATCGACGAAAGCAGTATCCGTCGCAGGGTATTCCCGATGGTGTGTCCGTACCCCCGCTCGAACGGCTGGGCGACAAACTTTCCGTAATTCGGCGTTACTTCGCTATGTTCAAAGGTTATACCCTTTGGTTTCTTGAATCCCTTTAAGAGGTTCTTTCTTGCCATGCCCCCTCCTTGAAACTAGACGCGGCGGCTCTTTCGGGGACGGCATCCATTGTGGGGAATCGGCGTGACGTCCTTGATTGTCTTGACCCGTAGTCCCAACGCTCCCAATGAGCGGATAGCCGATTCACGGCCGACTCCGGGACCCTTAACGTAGACATGCACTTCCTTCAGACCGACATCCATCGCCTTTTGGGCGGCGGTTTCAGCCGTAGTCTGAGCGGCGTAGGGGGTCGACTTCTTCGCGCCGCGAAAACCGAGTGACCCGGCGCTGGACCAGGAAATGCCGTTCCCGTTCAAATCCGTGATGGTAACGATGGTGTTGTTAAAGGTCGCCTGGATATAGACGTTCCCCTCGAATACCGACTTCTTTTCTCTTTTCTTTCGAGTCTTAGCCACTCTTGCGCTCCTACCGCTTCTTACCGGCGACGGTCTTTCGCTTACCCTTTCGACCGCGGGCGTTGGTTCGTGTCCGCTGCCCCCGCACCGGGAGTCCCCGACGATGCCGGAGCCCGCGGTAGCAGCCGATATCCATCAGCCGCTTGATATTCAACGACACCTGGGTCCGAAGACGACCCTCGACGGTGTAGTCGTTTTCTATTACGTTACGCAGCTTGTTGATATCTTCCGCACTCAGGTCGTTCATCCGAGCGTCCGGATCGAGTCCGGTCTTGCGACAAATCTCCTGCGCCGACGAGCGCCCAATCCCGTAGATGTAGGTCAGGGCAATATCGACATGCTTGTTCGGAAGGTCAATACCTGCAATTCGTGCCATGGATGCCTCCTAACGCTGCCGCTGCTTGTGTTTCGGGTTGGTACAGATCACCCTGACCACACCATTCCTGCGGATAATCTTACAGTTCGCACAAATCCTCTTTACGCTTACACGTACTTTCATCTTCTACCTCTTTACAAGTACCGCGACTTGATGCGACCCCGTCGGGTAAGCCCTTCGTGATGGTGCATTCGCAGATGCCCTTCGATCTGAGACATCAAGTCGAGATCGACGCCGACCATAATCAGAAGCGAAGTACCCCCCATCAGAAAGGCAACTTGCTGCGGAAAGTTGAATAGCCGCTGAACAATCGTCGGGATGATCGCGATGAATGCCAGGAAGATCGCACCCGGAAGGATGATTCGGTTCAGAATCCGGCTGAAATACTCCTCCATCTTCTCACTCCGGATCCCCGGAATGGACCCGCCGTTCTCCCGAATATTCTTCGAGATTTCAATCGGGTTCAGGGTTACCTGGGTGTAGAAGTAGGCGAAGAAGACGATCAACATGGTGTAGACGATCAGATACGGCGTCGCATCCGGCCGGAGCCATACCGACAAATTTCTCATCCACCGGACGTCCGGCCCGAGACTCTGGGCGATCTGGAGGGGGAAGGTCAGCACCGAGGATGCAAAGATAACCGGGATAACCCCCGACGGGTTGATCTTAAAGGGAACGTAGGTGTTCTGCGCTCCGTACATTCGCCTTCCTACGACCCGCTTGGCGTAGTGTACCGGGATCTTCCGCTGGCCCCGCTGCTCGTAGATAACGAGGGCAACGACCGCGACGAACATCGCGAAGACGACGATGACAAAGACCGGATTGAGATCCCCCCGCTGGATGTCCTGGATCAGAATCCAGATGGCGTTGGGCATCCGGGCGACAATCCCCGCGAAGATAATCAGCGAAATTCCGTTTCCGATTCCCCGTTGGTTAATCTGCTCGCCGAGCCACATCAGGAATACGGTGCCCGAGGTTACCGTGAGCATCGATATCACGGTATAGAGTCCCCGGGGCAGCGTAATCGCGTCCGGAATGCTGTCGGCGTATACGGTAACCGCGAAGGACTGGATAAGACAGACGACGACGGTCCCGTACCGGGTATACCGCTGAATCCGCTTTCTTCCTCCGTCTTCTTCGGAGATCTTCTTGAGCTTCGGAAAGACCAACAGCAAGAGCTGCATGATGATCGACATCGAGATGTACGGCATGATGCCGAGCATAAAGACGCTAAAGCGCGTAAAGGCCCCCCCGGCGAAGAAGTCGAGATAGTCGGTCACCGAGAGTCCCCCGGTCGCTTCCTGAGTCAGGAAGTAGAGCTTCAGCGCGTTTACGTTTATCCCCGGAATCGGAATGGTCGCGCCGAGGCGGAATACCATCAGGATAAACAGTGTGTAGAGGACGCGGTCCCGGAGGTCCCGGATGCGAAAGATATCGGTTAAGGCGTTACTCGCCATCGGTACCCTCTATCTTGTCGAAGGTCGACGGTTCTTCGACGCTTCCGCCGGCGGCGAGGATCTTCTCCGCGGCGCTCTTGGAAACCAACAGGCCTTCCACCTTAATCTTCTTGGTAATCTCGCCGTCGGCAAGAATCTTTACCAGGCACTCGCCATTCTTGATTAGCCTTTTGTCCCGGAGCGTTTCAAGGGAGACGACGTCGCCGTCGGAGAAGCGCTTGTTGATCTCGCCGAGACTTAACGGAACGGCGGTCTTCTTGAAGGGATAGTTGGAGAAGCCACGCCGGGCAACCCGACGATAGAGGGGCATCTGCCCACCCTCAAAGCCGAGGCGCACGCCTCCGCCGGAACGGGAGTTCTGGCCCTTCTGCCCCCGACCGGAGGTCTTGCCGCGACCACTTCCCTGTCCCCGACCGAGTACCTTTTTCTTTCTGTTCGCTCCCGGCGTTACGTGTAACTCTGCCATGGCTTATACTTCCTCGTATCTCACTAGATGCGAAACTGATCGGACCATTCCAAGGATCGCGTCGTTGCTCTCCTTTTCTACCGAATGGTTAATCTTCCGGAGCCCCAGGGCTCGGATGGTTCGGACGTGCTGCGGCTTCCGGCCGTTGATGCTCCGAATCTGGGTGATGCGAATCTTCCCTGCCATATCTCTACCCCCACATCTCCGGAAGCGCCTTACCGCGGTTCTTGGCGACCTCTCGGGGATCCATGAGCCCTTCGAGACCGGTAAACACGGCCTTTACAATATTCAAGGCGTTCTGAGACCCCAAGGACTTACTTAAAACGTCGTGAACCCCGGCCATCTCCATGACGGCCCGAACCGGTCCGCCGGCGATAATCCCGGTTCCCGGAGCTGCGGGCTTCATCAGCACCCGAGCGCTCTTGAAAGCCCCGATTATCTCGTGCGGAAGGGTTGCCCTTTTGAGCGGCACCCGAATAGTGCTCTTTTTCGCCCGATCGACACCCTTGCGAATCGCCTCGGCGACGTCGTTCGCCTTTCCGAATCCGAAGCCCACCGTACCCGCCTTGTCGCCGACGACAACGAGGGCACTGAAGGAAAACCGCCGACCGCCTTTGACAACCTTAGCGACACGGTTGAGCTTAATAAGTTTCTCGCTAAATTCCTGATCGCGTGAATTGTCCACCATTGCCCCCTAAAAGGTTACTCCGGCCTCTCGGACGCCGTCGGCAAAGGCCTTAACGACTCCGTGGTAGAGGTACCCGTTCCGGTCGAAGACTGCCGTCTCGACACCGTTCTTCTTAAGCTCTTCTCCGAAGATCTTTCCGAGCTTTCCGGCATCCTCCACCGTCAGCTTCAGCCCCTTGCCGACACCGTGTACCGTCGAAGACGACGTAAGGGTCGAGCCCGTGTCGTCGTTTACGGCCTGAGCATAGAGGTAGCGGTTGCTCTTGAAAACCGAAATACGCGGTCGTTCCACGGTACCGGCAATCCGGCCCCGGATTCGCGTTTTGCGGCGCTTTCGGCGCCGGATCTTTTCCTCAACTCGTTTCATTCTGCCTATTCCCCGCTACTTGATGCCGGACTTTCCAACTTTGCGAACAATCTGCTCGTCCTCGTACTTGACGCCCTTGCCCTTGTATGGCTCCGGCGGCCGTAACGAACGGATCTCTGAGGCCATCTGACCTACTCTCTGCTTGTCGATTCCAGAAATCCTGATCTTGTTCGGTCCCTCTACCGCAACCTCGAGGTCGCTCGGTATCGGATACTCTATGGGCATCGAATACCCGAGACTGAGCACCAGGCTCTGTCCCTGCTGCTCCGCCCGATAGCCGACGCCGTTGATCACCAGGACCTTGGTAAATCCCGTGGTCACTCCGGTAACCATATTCTGCACGAGCCGTTGATACAGCCCGTGCATCGACTTTGCCGGCTTGGTTTCGTTCTTCCGGGTAACCGTACAGACGCCGTCGTCCACGGTAATGGTCACCAAGGGCTTATAGTCCTGTGTCAGCGTTCCCTTCGGCCCCTTTACGACGACCTGCGTCGGGTCGACGCTAATCTCGACACCGGAGGGCACGGGAATCGCCTGTTTTCCTACGCGCGACATATTACTTGCTCCCTACCAGACGGTACAAATGACCTCGCCGCCGACCTTCTTCTCCAGAGCCTTGCGGCCGGTGGTGACGCCGGTCGAGGTCGAAACAATAACGGTACCGAACCCATTAAAGACCCGAGGCATAACACGATAGCCTGAGTACACCCGGCGGCCGGGCTTGGATACCCGCTTGAGACCGTGGATGATGGGTCGGTTCTCGTCGTCATACTTGAGAAAGATTCGGATGACGGTGTTTCCGTTTTCCGAAACCTTCTTGAAGTTCTTCACAAAGCCTTCGTTCTTGAGAATCTTCACGATCTCCAGCTTCAACTTCGACGGAGTAACGTCCACCTTTTCGAACTTCGCAATGCTCGCATTGCGAATTTTCGTCAACATATCAGCTACAGGGTCAGATACGCTCATATTCCTCCCCTACCAACTCGACTTCGTAACACCGGGAATCAATCCCTGGCTTGCCAGTTCCCGAAAACAGATACGGCACATCTGGAACTTTCTCATGTAGCCTCGCGGCCGCCCGCAGACACGGCAGCGGTTGTAACGCCGCGTGCTGAATTTAGGAGGCTTCCGGGATTTCACAATTAGCGACTTCTTGGCCATTTACGCTCCTCCTACTTCCGAAACGGCATGCCGAGCTTTTCCAGAAGGCTCTTGCCTTCCTGATCCGTCTGTGCCGTCGTTACGATAACGATGTTAAGACCACTTATCCGTTCGATCTTGTCGTAGTCGATCTCCGGAAAGATGATTTGCTCGGTAATACCGAGGGAGTAGTTACCATGCCCATCGAAGGCGTTTCCGCTTACGCCCCGGAAGTCCTTGACCCGGGGAAGGGCAATGTTAATTAGGCGATAGAGAAAATCGTACATCCGGGAACCCCGGAGGGTTACCTTGGCACCGACTTCCATACCTTCCCGAAGCTTGAAGTTCGAGATCGATTTCCGGGCCTTGGTTTTTACCGCCTTCTGCCCGGCAATAAGGGAGAGCTCGCCAACTGCGGCGTCCAGGAACTTCTTGTTCACGATGGCGTCACCGACGCCGGCGCTCAGAACAATCCGGTCGATGCTGGGCACCTGCATTACCGTGGTGTAGCCAAACTCTTCCATCAACGCCGGAAGGACCTTCTCTCGATAGAGAACCCTCATCGGCGGAACGTAGTTTTCGGTTGCTACCGCCATTACAGTTCTTCTCCCGTCTTCTTGAGGTACCGAACTTTCCGGTCCCCATCGATCTTAATCCCCACCCGACTCGGTTGACCGTTCTTAGTAACCGCCATAACGTTGGAAACGTCGAGGGGCGCTTCCACTTCGATAATACCCGCCCGGTCGTTCTGACGCCGTTTGCGAACCGCCTTTTTGACCAGGTTCACACCTTCGACGACGACCCGGTGGCTACCGTGCTCGATCCGCAGAATCCGACCGGTCTTCCCCTTGTCCTTTCCCGCGATCACCATCACGTTGTCGTTCTTCTTGAGTTTAGTAATTCCTTCTGCCATGCCTGCGCTCCTAAAGCACTTCCGGGGCAAGGGATACAATCTTCATGTACTCCTCTTCCCTGAGCTCCCGTGCGACCGGGCCAAAAATTCGCTTACCCTTGGGGTTTCGTGTCGCGTCGATAATTACACAGGCGTTGTCGTCGAACCGGATGTAGGTTCCGTCTGCCCGACGATACTCCTTCTTGGTTCGAACGATAACCGCTCGCTCCACGTTACCCTTCTTGATCGGCGCATTTGGAAGCGCGTCCTTTACGGCGACAACGATGGTGTCTCCAACCGAGGCTACCCGGCGCTTGCTTCCACCCAGGACCTTTATGCACTGCACCCGTTTGGCGCCGCTGTTATCCGCCACGTTAAGGTACGAGTTCATCTGAATCATCTCACCCCTCCTTAGCGGGCCCGCTCGACAATTTCGAGGAGCGCCCAGTGCTTTTCTTTGCTAAGGGGCCTGTGTTCTACGACTCGGACGGTATCGCCGATGTGGGCGCTGTTCTCTTCGTCGTGGGCCTTCACCTTCTTCGTCAGCTTGATGTACTTCTTATAGAGCCGGTGGACGTTACGCTTCTGAACGGCGACAACGATGGTCTTGTTCATCTTATCGCTCGTCACGACGCCTTGAAGAACCCGCCGGCTCTTCGTCGTTTCCGTGGTATCAGCCATCCCGTTACTCCTGTGACTCCACGACTTCGGCGTGGTTATAGATCAAGGTGTTGAGCCGGGCGATCTTCCGTCGGATCGTTCGCTTCTCCAGCGGGTTTTCTACGTGCCCCATCACCATATCGAATCGAACGTCCCGGTAGCGGTTCTTGAGCTCTTCCCGCTTCGCCACCAGCTCCTCGAAGGTGAGATCGCGAAATGAATCTCTCATTACACAACTCCTCGAGTCACAAACTTGGTGTGGACCGGCAGCTTGTGAGCCGCCAGGCGAAGAGCCTCCTGAGCCAACTCGGGATTGACGCCGGCAAGCTCGAACATAATCGTCCCGGGCTGTACGGCGGCTACCCAGTGCTCCGGGGTCCCCTTCCCTTTACCCATCCGCGTTTCCGCCGGCTTCTTGGTATAGGGAACGTCCGGGAAGATCCGGATCCACACCTTTCCGCCACGCTTAATGTGACGGGTCATCGCGATACGGGCGGCCTCGATCTGGCGGTTGGTAATCCAGAAGGCGTCGAGAGTCATCAAGCCGTATTCGCCGAAGGAAAGCGTGTTCCCCCGGGTGGCTATTCCCCCGAGACTCCGGTTTACCCGGCGCTGCTGCTTCCTGTATTTCGTTCGCTTTGGACTAAGCATTTCTAAGCCTCTCCCTCGCCTCTATCTCTGCGCTTCCGTACCAGAAGGCCGGCGTCCTCTTTCCGGTCTTTCCGGAGGATTTCTCCGCCGAAGACCCACACCTTAACGCCGATGGTACCGAAGGTCGTTTTAGACACGGCAAAGCCGTAGTCGATATCCGCCCGAAGCGTATGCAAGGGAATTCTTCCGTCCTTGATCGACTCGCTTCTCGACATTTCCGAGCCGCCGAGGCGCCCGGCGATCCGAATTTTGATGCCCTGCACGCCGGCTTTCGTCGCCCCGCCGACGGCCATTTTCAGCGTCCGGCGGAAGGAGGACCGCGAGCGCAGCTGCCGGGCAACGTTCAAGGCGACTACCTGAGCATTGGTCTCAGGGCGCTTAATCTCCTTGATTTTGATCTGAATCTTCTTACCGGCTTCTTTTTGGAGGAGGGCACCGATCTTTTCGATGGTCGATCCCTTGGTCCCGATAATGACGCCCGGCCGAGAGCTATGGATAACCAGCGTAATCCGCTGCGGATGACGGATAATCTCCACCTCGGCGAGCTCGGCGTTCCGGGTGAGGGGGCTCGAGTCCAAGAGACGCCGCAGCTTAAGGTCCTCGTGAAGCGTATCTGCATACTCCCGGGGGTCGACGAACCATTTAGACTTCCAGGTCTTGTTTATGCCGAGCCTGAGCCCGATCGGGTTTACTTTCTGCCCCACCTTATGCCCCCTTGTGGCCTATCTCGTCGACGACCGCGGTAATATGACTCATCCTCTTCTGAAGGATGTCCGCCCGTCCCCGAGCGCGATACCAGATCCGCTTATACCGGGGGCCTTCGTTCACCAGCAACTGCTTGATATAGAGCATGTCTTCGTCGAGGTTCTTGTTCAGGTACAGCGCGTTCGCCGCCGCCGACTCGATAACCTTCTTCAACATCCGGGCACCCCGATGCGGGAGATGCTCCAGAATCGCAATGGCCTCGGTATACGGGCGGCGGCGAATCTGCGTTGCCACACGCCGCACCTTCGTCGGCGCGATAAGCAAAAAGCGCCCGTGGGCCTTAAAGCCGGTTGTTTCTGCCATTCTCTCTCTCCCTAACGCTTCGAAGCCTTCTTGTCGGAGCCGGCGTGCCCCCGAAAGGTACGGGTCGGAGAAAACTCTCCAAGCTTGTGTCCGACGAGGTTTTCCGTAACGTAGACCGGGACCCACGTCTTACCGTTGTAAACCGAGACGGTTAGTCCAACCATCTCCGGGATAATCGTCGAGGTGCGGGAATAGGTCTTGATAATCTTCTTCTGCCCCGAGCGGTTCATCTCCACAACCCGGCTGTAAAGACTCTTCTCGATAAATGGTCCCTTCTTAATTGATCTGGACATCTACTTCTTGCCCCGCTTCTTCACGATAAATCTGTCGGACTGTTTGTGTGCCTTCCGCGTCTTGTAGCCCTTGGTCGGAACACCCGTGGGGCTTACCGGATGGCGCCCGCCGGAGGTTCGCCCCTCGCCACCGCCGTGGGGGTGGTCGTGGGGGTTCATGACGACGCCCCGGACCTTCGGCCGCCGACCGAGCCACCGGGACCGCCCGGCCTTGCCGAGATTGATATTCATATGATCTTCGTTTCCAACGCTCCCCACGGTGGCCGAGCAGCGCTTAAAAATCATCCGCATTTCCCCGGAGGGAAGTCGAACCGTAACGTAGTCCTTCTCTTTTGCAACCAAAACCGCGCCGCCGCCGGCGGCACGCACCATCTGTCCGCCGTGCCCGAGCTGCAGCTCGATGTTATGAACCGTAGTTCCCAAGGGAATCGACTCCAGGGGAAGGCTGTTCCCCACTTGAACGGGAGCCTGATCACCCGAGAGCACGGTAGCACCGGCCACCAAACCCTTCGGAGCGATGATGTAGCGCTTCTCGCCGTCGGCGTAGACCACCAAAGCGATGTTGGCGCTCCGGTTCGGATCGTACTCGATCGCGGCAACCTTGCCCGGCACCCCCGCCTTGTCACGCCGAAAGTCTATGAGCCGCTGCCTACGCTTGTGTTGCCCGCCCTTCCGGCGAACGCTAATTCTACCCGTTCCGCCCCGTCCGGCCTTGAACCCCCTACCCTTGGTAAGGTTCTTCTCCGGCTTATCCTTGTCGATTTCTTCGAAGGTAAGGCCGGTCATAGAACGCCGACCGGGTGTAATCGGCTTAAATTTCTTTACTCCCACACTATTCTCCTTAGGCGCCTTCGAAGATTCCGATCTTCTCGCCCGGCGCCAAGGTAACGACGGCCTTCTTCCAGCCGGCCGTGTACCCCTTCTTGTGGCGGACACGCTTCGGCTTACCGTGGACATTGACAACGTGGCAACCAACTGGATGAACGTCAAACAGCTTCCGAACGGCGTCCCGGATCTGCAGCTTATTGGCCCGGGGACTAACCCGAAAGACGTACTTCCCTTGTTCTCTTTGAACGTTCGACTTCTCGGTTAGAATCGGCTCTATCAGAATCTCGTCGGGTCTCATGACGACGCCTCCGTACTCGCTTCTGCTGGGGCGGCACCGAAGAACTCGTCGAGCTTCTTGATACCGCTTTCGGTGACCAACACGTTCTTCGCGTAGAAGAGATCGTGAATAGAGAGCCGGTTATACGACAGATGCTTCAACCAGGGGATATTCCGGGCCGCCCGCTTGGTCATCGCGCTGTCGGAATCGAGGACGAGAACCGTCGATTCCGGCCCTACGTATCCCGAGAGCAAAGAGGCCATCTCTTTGGTCTTTCCGCTCTCGACGGAGAAGTCCGCGATCACCTTCAAAGACTCCTCTTGAATCTTCAACGACAAGAGCGACATGTAAGCAGACCGTTTCTGCTTCCGGGGCATCGAGTAGCTGTAATCCCGGGGAGTCGGGCCAAAGACGGTACCACCACCGACCCAAACGGGACTCCGGCGAGTACCTGCCCGGGCGCGCCCGGTGCCTTTCTGCCGCCAGGGCTTTCTCTTACTACCCCGGACTTCGCTTCGCCCCTTGGTGTCCGCAGTACCAACGCGCCGGTTTGCCAACTCGTTGCGAATCGCGAAGTAAATCGTGTCCATATTCGGATCGCGCCCAAAAACGGCGTCGCTCACCGTTACGGTGCCCTTCTTCTTTCCGTCTTTCGAAAGAACCGGCAAGTCCATACTGATATCCCCTTAACGCTTCTTCGCGGTGGACACGAGAACGTATCCGTTACGGGCGCCGGGGACGGCACCACCGACCAGAAGCATCTTCTTTTCTGCATCCACCCGTACTACCCGGAGGTTCTGCACGGTAGAACGCTCTCCACCCATTCTCCCGGGCATCCGCGTACCTTTGATGACCCGTGAAGGCCAGGCGGCCATACCCGTCGAGCCGTTGGCTCGATGGAACTTGGAGCCGTGGGTCTTACGACCGCCACCAAAACCGTGGCGCTTCATAACACCCTGGAAACCCTTCCCCTTGCTGGTACCGATAACATCCACGAAACCGGCATCCGCAAAGAGGTCCACACCCAGCGTATCGCCGAGGGTGCACTCGTGATCGAAGTCGGCGATCTCCATCATCTTTTTCTGAGGAGCGACACCGACCTTCTCGTATTGACCCCGGAGAGGCTTCGTGAGCCGTTGCGGCTTCGCCTCTTCGGCTCCGAGAATAACGGCGGAATAGCCGTCCTTTTCGGGGGTCCGCCGGCCGACCACTACGTTCGGCTCCACCTGAATAACCGTCACCGGCACCAGACGACCGGTCTCGTCAAAGACCTGGGTCATGCCAATCTTTCGTCCAATAAGCCCAATCATCTGATTCCTCGCTCTTACTGGCGAATCTCGACGTCAACGCCCGCCGGGAGCTCGAGCTTCATCAGAGAATCCATGACGGCCGAAGTCGGCTGAATAATGTCGATAAGCCGCTTGTGGGTACGCATCTCAAACTGCTCCCGCGACTTCTTATTGACGTGGGGCGACCGAAGCACCGTGTACTTGTTCGTACGGGTCGGAAGCGGCACCGGTCCGGCAACTTGCGCCCCCGCTTTCTGCACCGTTTGGACAATCGCCTTGGCGCTCTGATCTATGAGCTCAACGTCAAAGGCTCGAAGTCGAACCCTAATTTTGTCGCCGGCCATGGTTCCTCCAAAAAAGCGAGCCTCGCCGCCGGAAGACGGCAAGGCTCCACACGCATGTTCTCGCTATTCGATGATCTCGATGACCTGTCCACTGGCCACGGTACGCCCACCTTCGCGGATCGCGAAGCGAAGACCCTTTTCCATGGCGATCGGGTGGATAAGCTCGGCGTCGATCTCGGTGTTGTCACCGGGCATAACCATCTCCTTACCCTCGGGAAGGGAAACGGATCCGGTAATGTCGGTGGTCCGGAAGTAGAACTGGGGCCGATAGCCGGTAAAGAACGGCGAGTGGCGACCACCCTCTTCCTTGCTCAGGCAGTAGATGGTACCGCGGAACTTGTGGTGAGGGGTAATGGAACCCGGCTTTGCGAGAACCTGACCGCGCTCGACGTCGTTCTTATCGACACCCCGGAGAAGAACACCGATGTTGTCTCCGGCCTGCCCCTGATCGAGGAGCTTGTTGAACATTTCGATACCGGTGACGACCGTCTCGGAGGTCTCCCGGATACCGATAATCTGAATCTTGTCGTTCAGCTTGACGATACCGCGCTCGACACGACCGGTAACGACGGTACCCCGACCCTGAATCGAGAAGATGTCCTCGATCGGCATAAGGAAGTCCTTGTCGACGTCCCGCTCCGGAAGGGGGAAGTAGCTGTCCATCGCCTCGATAAGCTCCAGAACCGACTTGATCTGCTCGTCGTCGTCGGGATTACTCATCGCGTTGAATGCGCTTCCCTTAATTACAGGGATGTCGTCCCCGGGGAAATCTTGAGCCTTAAGGATGTCCCGAACTTCCTCTTCGACAAGCTCCACGAGATCCGGGTCGTCAACGAGGTCGACCTTGTTGATGTAGACGATAATCGAAGGGACACCGACCTGCCGCGCCAGAAGGACGTGCTCCCGGGTCTGAGACATCGGGCCGTCGTCGGCGGCTACAACGAGAACCGCACCATCCATCTGCGCGGCACCGGTGATCATGTTCTTGATGTAGTCGGCGTGACCCGGGCAGTCGACGTGAGCGTAATGCCGCTCGCTCGACTCGTATTCGACGTGGCGAGTATTGATCGTGATGCCTCGAGCCTTTTCCTCGGGTGCATTATCGATATCCTCGTACTTCATGACTTTACCGCCGGTAGCCTTCGCAGTAAGCATCGTCAGAGCCGCCGTCAGGGTAGTTTTACCGTGATCGACGTGTCCGATCGTACCGACGTTAATATGAGGCTTTGTTCGCGCAAATTTTTCCTTGGCCATTACGCCCTCCTTAGCAATATCTAACGCAGCCTATTCCATATCCCCCAAAGAACACGCCTCAGGGTTCAGGTACCAAAAAGTGAAAATCAGTTGTGGGGGGGTAGCAAGAAGGTGAGCGGAATAGGCGACGCCTACCGGCGACGCCCCTGCCAGAGGAACGTGAACCTCTGTAGAACCGTAGTCACCACCTTACCATCCCGTTCGTGCCACAATGCCACACCAAACTCCAGGACAGTTGGTTTGGATCCTTTTTTGAGTGCCTCCGACCACGCCGGAGAGGCAACTCACTATGTTATACCGATGTCTCGGCCCAGGGTCAAGTAATTACCAGCGATAGTGGGCGAAAGCCTTATTGGCCTCTGCCATCCGGTGGGTGTCTTCCTTTTTCTTGAAGGCCGTACCCGCACCGTTGAAGGCGTCCAAGAGCTCCGCGCTCAGCTTTTGGCTCATGGACTTGCCGGAGCGGTCCCTCGCAGCCTTTATGATCCACCGCATCGCCAGGGCTTCCCGGCGACTGTCGCGAATCTCCACCGGAACCTGGTAGGTGCTCCCCCCGACCCGGCGCGATTTCACTTCCACCATCGGCTTGACGTTGTCGAGGGCCTTCAGAAAAACCTCGATCGGCTGGGCGTCGGTCTTTCCGTCTAACAGCTCCATCGCCCCGTAGAGGTTCCGGGCACTCGTGGAGCGCTTGCCGTCGTACATCATCCGGGAGATGAACTTTGAAACGGTGACGTTGTTGTACCGGGGATCCGGAATGATCGATCGCGGCGGCACTTCCTTTCTTCGTGGCATCCCTAATCCCTCCTAGGCCTTCGGACGCTTGGTCCCGTACTTGGAACGGGCCTTCTTGCGATCCTCGACACCGAGGGTATCCTTGGCTCCTCGGATGATGTGATATCTCACACCGGGAAGATCCTTTACTCTTCCGCCCCGGAGCAGCACGACGGAGTGCTCTTGCAGATTGTGGCCAATGCCCGGAATGTAGGCCGTAGCTTCGATTCCGTTCGTAAGGCGGACACGGGCAACCTTCCGAAGCGCCGAGTTCGGCTTCTTCGGCGTTACCGTCATCACGCGGGTACACACGCCCCGTTTCTGGGGACAGGCCTGCAATGCCGGGGACTTCGTCTTCTTAGACGCTTTCTTTCGGCCCTTCCGGACCAGTTGGTTTATAGTTGGCATAACGATCGAGCGCACAAGCTACCAAAGGCCGGTCGATGTGTCAAGCATCGGCCCGACACAAGACCGGACCCATCGGGAGCTTAGTAAACTTCCGCCTCCTCACGGTTCTCTTTTTCCTCTTCTTGACCCTCGTCTTCGATCCGCTCCCGGGCCCGTGCTTCGAGAATCTCTTGCATGTGGGCGTCGAGGTCCTCTCGGTGCTCGTCGAAGAGTTTGATATTCTTGTAGTGTCGCATGCCGGTTCCGGCGGGTATGAGATGCCCGATAATGACATTCTCCTTCAGACCCCGCAGGGTGTCCGAAGACCCGGATATCGCCGCGTTGGTAAGCACCCGGGTGGTTTCCTGGAACGAGGCGGCGGAGATAAACGAGTCGATGTTCAGGGATGCCCGGGTAATCCCGAGGAGCAGGGGCCGCGCGACCGCGGGTTGCCCACCCTCTCGAACGACCTTCCGGTTCTCTTCGTGGAACTTGTACTTATCGATCTGTTGGCCGTAGATAAAGTTGGTATCGCCGACCTGGAGAATCTCCACCTTCCTCATCATCTGCCGGATGATAACGCCGATGTGCTTATCGTTGATGTTTACACCCTGAAGCCGGTAGACCTCCTGCACCTCGTTCACCAGGAAGGTCTGGAGTGCGTTCTCCCCGAGAATCAGCAGAATGTCGTGGGGGTCGATATTCCCGTCGCAGAGCATCTCGCCGGCTTCGACCAAGTCGTCTTCCCGGACGAGGAGGTGTTTGCCCATCGGCACCAGGTGCTTGTACTCTTTTCCGTAGGCGTCTTCGACCACGATAACCCGTTTACCCTTGGTGATCGGCCGGAAGTGTACGGTACCGCTGACCTGTGCCAGGACCGACCCGTTCTTCGGCCTGCGAGCTTCGAAGAGCTCTCCGACCCGGGGAAGACCGCCGGTGATGTCCCTTGTCTTGACGCTTTCCTTCAAGAGCTTGGCGAGAGTCCGGCCGGCCTGCACCTCGTCACCGTCGTCGACATTCAGGTAGGCGGAGCCCGGCAGATAGTAGATCGCGAGCTCCGCGCCGTCGGCGCCCTCGACGATAATCCGGGGCTGAAGCGTCTCGAGGGTAAACTCGGTAATCTTCTTCTCGATATTCCCGGTATCCTCGTTGACCTCTTCCTTCAGCGTGGTCCCCTGGACGATGTCCTTAAACCGGATCGTCCCGGAAACCTCGGAAATAATCGGCTCGGAGAAGGGGTCGAAGACCGCGATCGGCTCTTCCGCGGCAATAGCGTCACCCTCTTCGACCATGAGCTCTGCGCCGTTTCGAACCTCCAGACGCTGCTCCTGAGAGATCAAGAGGAGCTTTCCGTCCTTTATCGCGGCGTAGGCGTTGTCCGGAGCGATAATCTCCTTGCCACCCTTCATCGCGATGGCCTGCCCCTTGATGACCTTCTCGCCGTCCTCGACGAGGACCTTTTCCTTTTTGGCAATGTCGAACTCGGCAAGGATCCGGGAGGCCGTGACGAAGCCCTTTCGGGTAAAGAGCCGAGAACCGTTCTTTAGGGTAACGATGTGACCGGTGATGCTCCGAATGAGTACCGGGTATTTCAGATAGGTCTGGTTCTCCTCCGAAGCCTTCGTCGCGGCACCACCGATATGGAAGGTCCGCATCGTAAGCTGGGTTCCCGGCTGACCGATGGACTGGGCTGCGATAATGCCGACGGCTTCTCCGACGTCGACGGTCCGGTTGCCCGCCAGGTTCCGCCCGTAGCATTTCCGGCAGACACCGTGGCTCGCCTCGCAGGTCAAGACAGTACGGATGCGAACGTGCTCGATCCCCGCCTCTTCGATGGCGATAGCCAGGTCGTCGGGGATCTCTTCGTTGACGTTTACCAATACTTCGCCGGTAATCGGGTGCTTGACCCGCTCGAGGGTAAAGCGTCCCTGGATCCGGTCGGCTAGGCTTTCGACGACCTCTTCCCCGTCCTTGAGGGCCACCATCTCGATACCGTTGATGGTACCGCAGTCGTCCTCGGTAACCACCACGTCTTGGGCGATATCTACCAACCGCCGCGTCAGGTAACCGGCGTCCGCGGTCTTGAGGGCGGTGTCCGCCAGGCCCTTTCGAGCGCCGTTGGTAGAGATAAAGAACTCGATAACCGAGAGCCCTTCCCGGAAGTTCGACCGGATCGGGAGCTCGATGATATCCCCCGACGGCTTGGCCATAAGGCCCCGCATCCCGGCGAGCTGGCGGATCTGGCTTCTGCTACCCCGGGCACCCGAGGTGGCCATCATGTAGACCGGGTTGAACCCACCACGGTCGGCCTTGAGCTGCTTCATCATGACGTCGGTCAGCTCTTCGTTGGTCTTGCTCCAGACCTCTACCGCGCGGTTGTACCGCTCTTCGTTGGTAATGTGCCCCTGGAGGTACTGGCTCTGAATCGACTCGACCTCCTTGTTGGCGGCGTCGATCATCACGCGTTTCTCGTCGGGGACGATAATGTCGTCGATGCCGATGGTCGCCCCAAACTTGGTCGCATAGTAGAAACCCAGCTGCTTTATGACGTCGAGCATCCTGACCGTAACCGCCGGACCGTACTCGGTATGGACCCGGGCCACGAGAGCACGGAGCTCCTTGTCGCCCATCGACTGGTTCAAATAGCCGATTTCCTCGGGAAGCTCCTCGTTCAGAATAATCCGCCCCGGCGTCGTGTAGACCGCCTCGCCGTTCAGGCGGAGACGCACCCGGGTGTGGTACTCGACGGCTCTCGCGTCGAGGGCAAGAAGCACTTCGTCGGCGCTGTTAAAACTCTTTCCTTCACCGACCGATCCTTCCCGTTCCCGGGTCAGGTAGTTGATTCCGAGAATCATCTCCTGCGAGGGGAAGACGATGGGCTTGCCGTTGGCGGGATTCAAGAGATTCCGAGAAGAGAGCATCAGAGTCCAGCACTCTATCTGCGCCGCCTGGGTCAGAGGAACGTGGACCGCCATCTGGTCTCCGTCGAAGTCGGCGTTAAAGGCGTGACAGACCATGGGGTGGAGACGGATCGCCTTTCCGTCGACGAGTACCGGCTCGAAGGCCTGGATACCCAGCCGATGGAGCGTCGGGGCGCGGTTGAGCATAACCGGGTGCTCCCGGACGACCTCGTCGAGGACCGCCCAGACCTCCGGTGTCTCCTGTTCGACCAGCGTCTTTGCCTTCTTGATGTTGTAGACGACGTCCTTCTCGACGAGCTTCTTCATGATAAAGGGCTTGAAGAGCTCGAGAGCCATCTTGGTGGGAAGGCCGCATTGGTGCAGCTTGAGCTCCGGTCCGACGACGATGACCGAACGGCCGGAGTAGTCGACCCGCTTCCCGAGGAGGTTCTGCCGGAAACGCCCCTGCTTTCCCTTCAGCATGTCCGAAAGGCTCTTGAGAGGACGGTTAGAGGCCCCCTTGACCACCCGCTTCTTCTTCGAGTTATCGAAGAGGGCGTCGACGGCCTCCTGGAGCATCCGCTTTTCGTTCCGGATAATGATGTCCGGGGCGTGGAGGGCCATAAGCCGCTTGAGCCGGTTGTTCCGGTTGATAACCCGGCGGTAGAGGTCGTTTAAGTCGCTGGTGGCGAACCGCCCCCCGTCGAGCTGCACCATCGGCCGGAGCTCCGGCGGAATAACCGGAATAACGTCGAGGATCATCCAATCCGGCCGGTTCTCCGAGTCCCGGAAGTTTTCCACGATCTCGATCCGCTTCAGAAGCCGCTTGTCCGCCTTCGGTCCCTTCTCGACCATGGTGGTCCGGAGCTCCGCCGAAAGCGCGTCGAGATCGAGGGTTTCGAGAAGCGTCCGAACCGCCTCGGCGCCGATGCCGGCGGAAAAGGACATGCCGTAGCGTTCCCGGGCCTCCATGAACTCCTCCTCACCGAGGAGGTCCATCTTCTTCAGATCCGTGTCACCCGGATCGATCACGATGTACTTCTCGTAATAGAGAATGGAGCGAAGCGCAGCGATCGAGAGGTCTAAGAGCAGCCCCATTCGAGAGGGAACCGAACGGTAGTACCAGATGTGGGATACCGGGCTCGCGAGCTCGATATGCCCCATCCGCTCCCGGCGCACCTTGAAGTGGGTAACCTCGACGCCGCAGCGGTCGCAGATAACGCCCTTGTACCGGATCGATTTGAACTTACCGCAGTAACACTCCCACTCCTTCGTCGTGCCGAAGATGCGCTCGCAGAAGAGCCCGTCTTTCTCCGGCCGGAGGGTCCGGTAGTTGATCGTCTCCGGTTTCTTGACCTCGCCGTAGCTCCACGCGCGGACCTGAT
>CAYPUT010000007.1:0-39711 GCA_964413945.1 uncultured Spirochaetaceae bacterium | reverse complement strand
GCGGTAACCGCGAGGAGAATAACCGCCTGAATAACGGTGATAACCTGAGGCGGAACCCGGGAGGCGACGGATACCGCCCGGGCGGCGGTATCGAGGAACGCCAGAACCAGCGCCCCGATCGGTACCGCCGCGGGACTGAGGGCGGCTATCAACGCGACGGCGATGCCGTTCCACCCGAAGCCGGAGCCGAATCCGACGATCGCCGAGCCCCGGAGGCCGGTAACCAACAGTCCGCCGCTCAGTCCGTAGAGGCCGCCGGAAATAGCGATCGCCAAGGTCCGGTACGCGCCGACTCGGATGCCGCTGTACCGGGCGAATTCCGGAGCGTCCCCGACCAGCCGGAGGCGGTAGGCCCCGGTGCTTCGCCGATACCAGAACAGGGCCGCGGCAAAAATCAGGAGACTCACGAAGAGTCCGGCGCTTAAGCTAGACGGAGATAGAAGAGGGCCGAATCGAAACGCCTCTGGTATCGCCCGGGTGGTAAGCAAGTTGCTGCCGGTATCGCGCATCACCGAGACGATCAGATAGTCCACCAGGGGGATGCTTGCGGCGCTCAAGAGGTAGCTCGAAATTATCTCCGGAACGTTGAGGCTCCAGCGAAGGAGTCCGGAGATTCCGGCCATCGCCGCGCCGGCGGCAAAAGCTAAGGCCAGAGCCGTCAGGGTGCCGACCCACCCGATTCCCGGCGGCATTCGCAAGAGGATGATGACGGTGAGCAAACCCGGCAGGTAGACCTGTCCCTCTCCGCCGAGGTTAAAGCTCCCCCCCCGGAAGGAGACGGCGATTCCCAAACCACCGAGTAAGAGAATAGAAGCCGTGGCTACCATGCTCCCGAAGTAGAAGCGGTTCGTAACCGGCGAGAGCAGGAAGACGCGGATGGCGAAGAGGGGCCGGTCGCTACCGAGGCCGACCAGAACGAGCGCCACAGCCAGTCCCAGCGCTACGGCGAGGACGCGGCTCTTGGACCGGGCCGGAAGCTTCATGTGGCCAAGAGCTCCATCAACCGGCCTTCGGTCAGTCCCGAGGTCGGAACCGGCTCCCCGAGGAGGCCGCCGGAGACAACCCGAACGGTCGAGCAGAGGGCCAGAACTTCCTCCGGATCCGAGGAGAGAAGAACAACCCCGGTTCCCGTCCCGGCGAGGCGCTCGATGCGGTGTGCGAGCCGCTCGACCGACCGGCTATCGAGCCCCGCCGAGGGGCGTGCGAGGACCAAAAGCGATACGTCGCCGGCCGTCTCCCGGAGGAGAATCAGCCGGCCGCGGTTCCCGCCGGAAAGGGTCGCCGCCGGGGCCCCGGTTCCGAGGGGGGCTTCGACCTCCTCCTCGAGACGAGCGAGGGCCCCGGGAAGGTCCGACGGGTTCATCGGAATGCGCAAGTTCTCCTCGATCGAATAGGAGAGGGCGAGGCCCCGGGTATCCCGGTTCCGGGGAACATACCGGAGCCCTCTGCGTCTCAAGCTCCCTGGGGACTGCCGCCCTTCGGAGGCAAAGCCGCTGAGAAGCTCTTCGGCGGTTCTCAGGAGCTTCGGGTCTTTCGACAAGAGCCCCAGGCGCTCCCCCGGGGCCACCGAGAGGTCTGCAAAGCTTACCCGGCGCCCCTGGGCATCCTCTATGCTCCGGTCCCCGAAGCGGAGCACCGGTTGCGTCTCGGCGGAATGGGGCGCCTCGATCTCCTCGTCCAAAGCGTCCGGCTCCCGGGGCGGAAACATGGCGCCGTAGACATCCACCAGGGTCAGCCCCTCCCGGGGGCGGGAAAGCGTTATCGACCCTTTCCGCAGAACGGTAACCGCGTCGGCAACGTCCATCGCCTCGCGTATCCGGTGGCTGGCAAGGAGTACGGCGGTCTTCCCGGCCCTGAGGGAAAGGACGATCTTCTTTATAATCTCCGCTTCGCGGTTGGTACAGGGAGCAAACGGCTCGTCGAGGATGACGAGATCCGGTTCTCTCGAGAGCCCTGCTGCGAGAGAGATCAGATAGCGCTCCCCGGGGGAGAGGGTTCCTACTCGCTGCTCCTGCCGGAGGCCGAGGTCTTCGGACAGATCGATCGCTTCCAGCTGCCGGGCAGCCATCCGGGGAGTGATCGACCCGAGGAGCCCTTTCCCCTCGTACCCGAGGAGGAGATGCTCCCAAACCCGGAGGCGCGGATCGTAGCGGGGTTCCTGCCGGACGTAGGAAAGGCGCAAGAACCGCCCCGGCGGAAGGGTGGTTTCCGGGGATCCTTCCCCGGACCGCGGGTAGGCAAAGACGCCGGAGTCATAAGGCATATCACCGGCGAGAACGTTGAAGAAGGTCGACTTGCCGGCGCCGTTCTCCCCGAGCAGCAGGTGGACTTCGCCGGGGCTCACCGACAGAGAGACGCCGGAGAGGGCGTGGACGGCCCCTCCGGCAAAGTGCTTCGAAATGTCGCTCCCGGCGAATAGCATCTAAAACCGGGTCGGCATATCCAGGACAAGGTCTCCGCTCTGGAGTCTTTGGAGCATCGTGATAAGTTCCTCGCGAATAGTCTCCGGGACGTGTCGCTCGAACTCCCGGTGCTCAGTGTCGTAGGTTACGTAATCTTCCCGGGCTCCCAGGATGACGGCCTCGCCGTAGGGGAGGACCCCTTCGATGGCCTGGAGGGTCTTTTCGTAGGCCGCCCGATCCAAACGTACCATCGAGCTCCCGATGACAATTCCCGGGGCCTCCTCGTATCCCGAGGTGTCGTACCAGAGCACATAGGCTCCCCGCTGCCGGGCTGCGGTAATGACGCCCTGGTTCCCGCCTCCGGCTATCGCCAGAATAGTGTCGACGCCCCCGTCGATCATGTTCGATGCGAGATCCGACGCCTTTGAGGCATCGTACCAGTTCCCGAGGATGCGGAAGTCGACGCTACCCTCCGGATCCGCCGCCTTCAGCCCAAGCTCGTAGGAGGGCAGGATCACCCCGTTCATAATCGGAAACTCCTGTCCCGCCAAGAGGCCGACCCGGGGCTCCGGATTGGCGTGCTCCATATCGAATGTGGTAACCAGCCCGGCGAAGTAGCCGCTCAAGAACCCCTGCTCCCGTTGGTTGAAGAGGACGGTGTGGATGGCGTCGTTGCCTTCGAGGTAGCCGTCGAGAACCAAGAAACGCTGTTCGGGAAAGGACTCGGCTACGGCGGCGGCAATTTCCGGCATCGACGGATTAGAGGTCACGATCAAGTCGAAGCTGCGGGATGCCGCGAGGGAGGTTACGCCCTCCTGCCAGAGCGACTGATTGAAGCCGCCTTCGACGATCTGTACCGTGGCGCCGCCTTCCGCCTCTTCGACCGCCCTCTCGACCCCGGCGACGAGAAGCTCGTAGGTCGGGCTCCCTTCGACGACCCCCGGGACGAACACGGCCACATCGAAGAGATCGCCTGTTGCGGTTTCCCCGGCACCGACACCGAAGGCCGGGACACCGAGCAGGCTGAAGAGTAGGGCCGCGGCGACCACCGTTGTATATCGAATCATCGTTGAATCTACCTCCCTTCTGTCTCCTGAATATACCCGCGCAAGGTCCCTTCGGTAAGGGCTCTCGGCTGCGAATGTTGACCCCCCGGGGTCCCCGTGGTACCGTGCCGCCACAGATGGCTCGGGCCTCGCGTCGGATACTAGCAATCGATATCGGCACCTCTTCTATTAAGGTTGGAGTCATCTCCTCCGACGGCAGGCTCTTGGCAGAGCACCGGCGCACCCTGGTCGAGGCGTCCTCCTCCCCGGACGGATGGACCGCCGGTGTCTGGGACAAGGCCCTCCGGGACGCTCTTATCGCGATGGGCCAGGAGTTCCCGGAGTACCGGGGGGTCGACGGCATCGCGATCAGCGGGAACGGCCCCACCATTATTCCGGTCGACCGAACGGGAAGTCCCCTGGCGCCGGTCCTTCTCTGGTTCGATTCCCGGGGCGACCGGAAGGAGGGTACTCGCTCCTTCTTCCTGCCGAAGGTTCGGTGGCTAAAGGAGGAGCACCCCGAAGTATACGACCGGGCCGCGAGCCTCTACTCCTGCCCCGAGTTCTTTGCCTTTTGCCTTACCGGCGAGGCCTGGACAATCTCTCCCAACGACGAGTTTGCGCCCCACATCTGGAGTGATGAGGAAATCGAGCGTTACGGGATCGACAAGCAGAAGCTCCCTCCCTACATTCCGATGACCGGCCGGATGGGCCGGGTAACCCGGGAGGCGGCGGAAACCTACGGCCTCGAGGAGGGTGTCCCGGTCTTCGCCTCCGGGAGCGACTTCCTCGCCAGTCTGATCGGTACCGCCACGGTCCGGCCGGGACGAACCTGCGACCGGGCGGGCACCTCGGAGGGCATAAACCACTGCCACAACCGCTACGTCGCAGACCACCGACTCCGGTGCCTTCCTCACGCCGTTGCGGGGCTCTATAACGTCGCGGGAATTCTCGCCTCGACGGGGCGGATATTCGAATGGTTTCGTTCCATCTCGGGGCAGCAGCGGGTCCCCTACACGACGATGCTGGAGCAGATTCTCGATGTCGGGTTGGATTACCATGTTCCATGGTTCTTTCCCTCGATCCACCAGGGTGCCGCCTGGGAGTTCAGCCGGGGCATGTTTATCGACCTTGGAGCCCAGCACGGCGCCCCGGAAATGGGCCGCGCCGTCGTCGAATCCATCGGTTACGCGGTTCGGGAGTCGGTCGAGATTCTCGGGCAGGGCGGCTGCGAGATTGTCGAGCTCCGGGTCTGCGGCGGCCAGGCCAAGAACAATATCTGGAATCAGCTCAAGTCGGACATGATAGGGAAACCCCTCGCGATCCCGGAAGTCGCCGACGCCGAGCTTCTCGGAAGCGCCGCCTGCGCCCTGGTAGGTCTCGGAGACTACGGGAACCTCGTCGAGGCGGCGGACGACTTGGTAAGGTTTCCGAGGCGTCTCGAGCCGAGCCGGGAGCGGTTCGCCGTCTTCGGCGAGAAGTATCTCCGGTACCAGGAGGCGTACGGGCGCTTTCGACGGGCCCTTTCCGAATGCGGCTCCCTCTTCGGGTCTTGAAAAGGAATACCCCCTCTCTTTAATCCGCGAGCTCGCTGCGCTATATTGAAGTCCAGGAGCAGACGGTGTTTTTCTGGTTCGGATTTCCGTTTTTCTTTTTTATCCCATTCATGCTCGTCTTTTTCGTCCTCCGGGCGGGGTCTACCCTTATCCGCAACCGCGGGGGCGGTTTCCTTCCGCGTCAAAACAACCCCTTCTTTCCCGGTACCGGTCCGGGCGACATGGAGGCGAAGGTTTTTCAATTGGCTTACAAGCTCAAGGGATCGATCACGGTCTCGGATATCGTCATCGAAACCGGTCTCAGCGTTCAGGAGGCCGAGTCCCTCGTTCAAGGGATGGTCGACAACAGCAGGGTTCGCATGGAAGTAAACGACAACGGTTTGGTTACCTACGAGTTTCCTGAGATTATCTCGCGGTTCGAGGAGGGCTGACGGGCCGCCGGGCCGGGAATCCGTGCTACGGAAGCCTTCCTTCGATAAAGTCGTCGAAGGTCCGGCGGCAGCGTTGCCGCGTGACCTCCAACTCGGACACCAGGCTTCCCTCGAGGCTCGCCGTTCGGATCAGGCGCTTCTCCAGGGCGTTCCGGTACGCCGGATCGTCGGGTATCGCGTGGACCTGCCGGTCCTCCATTATCTGGAGGAAATGCTCGATTCGGCGGAGAAAGACGTAGTCTTTCCGCAGTCGGCTGCAGAGATCGGCGTCGAGAATCTCCCGTTCTTCGAGAAGATCGAGAGCCTTCAGGGTGCTTCCGGTTAGGATACCCGGGTCTTCGGATGCCCGGAGCAGCTGAATGCCCTGGACGAAGAACTCGACATCCCTAATTCCCCCGACTCCGTCCTTTACATCTACAGCGTCCCCGAGGCGATCCGTGGCCGCTCGACGCATGTGTTCTATCGATCGACGGAGCTCCACCGGCGACTCGGTGTTTACGATCTCCGCCTTGAGCCGCTTTAGGAGCTTGTGGCCGATCTCTGTGTTTCCGGCGACGGGCGCGAGCTTTAAGAGCGCTTGGCGCTCCCAACTCTCGGCCTGTTCGGCGTAGTAGCGAACAATCGCGTCAACGGGGCTTACCAAGGGCCCCGCGGAGCCGAAGGGACGAAGCCGCATATCGATCCGGTAGGCGTTCCCCGCGGCGGTCGTCGCGGTAACCAATCGACGAAGCAGCTTTACGCACCGGGAGTAGACCGCGGTTACTCCCGGGCTGCTCGGACCGTCCCCCTCGTAGACCGCCAAGAGATCGAGGTCGGAGCTGTAATTCAATTCATTGCCCCCAAGCTTTCCGAAGGCCAGGATGCACAGGCGGTCGGGGCTTACTCCGGAACCGGCCGGGTACTCCAGCTGCTCCCAGGCGAAGGTGAGGGCGGTGTCGAGTATGCTCCGGGCAAGGGCCGACAGATCCCATACAACACTCTCGATCGGAACCCCTAAGCAGATGTCCCGGGTGCCGATCCGCAAGATCTCCCGGAACCGGAAGAGCCGGAGGCGCGTCATAAAAGCGTCCTCGTCGGCGGAGCTTCTCCGATCCGTTTCCAACTCTCTTCGAAGGGAAGACTCGTTCCGGCTCCGGTGAACGACCGCCGGGCTCGTCGCCCACTCGAAGAACTCCGGATGGCGTATCAAGACGTTGGAAAGAAACTGGCTCGAGGCAAAGACGTCCAGGAGGAGGGAGAGGCGCCGTGGCTGGAACTGCAGCTGTCGAAAGTGCTCTTCGGGATTCGATAGCTGGGCGGCGAAGGTGTCCCAGTTGTTCAGCGCCATATCGGGGTCGGGACTCCGGGAAAGAAGATCCCAGGCTAGTATCGCCAGATGGGCAAAGGTGTGGCGTCGCTCTTCGTCGCCGGCGAGGGACCGCAAGTTTCTGACCCCCCGCTCGGGATTGGCGAATCCCCGTCGCCTGAGGAGCTCGAGAAAGACCTCGTCGGTCGCCGGGCGGGGACTAAGAATAACGTCGGCGACACTCCGCAGCTGCTGCGGCTCTTCGTCCTGCCGGCCGAGTTGCGATTCCACGAATGCCCGGACCTCCGCCGAGGTGGTCTGGAACTCCATCTTGAGCTCTTCCGCCGCCGTTAGACCGCCGCGGCCTTCGTAGCCCATCCGGCGGGCGAGGTGGGAGAATTCCAAGGCGTCCTCCGACGGGAGAAAGAGGTCTTTCGCGTTTCCCCGGAGCATTCGGAGCCCGTTAATCAATCTTCGAAAAAAGCGGTACGCTTCCCCGAGATGGGTTGCGACCGGCTTGGTCAAGCCGCCGGCCTCGACCAAGGCCTCGAGGGCGTTGTGAATCCGTGGCGTCCGGAGGGCCCCGTTCCCGGCGCCCAGAGAGACCTGGAGAAGCTGGACGGTGTACTCCAGGTCCGCCAGCCCCCCGGGAGAAAACTTTACGTTGATCTCCCCCGGTCGCCGCTTCTCGTTTAGCTGCGCCACCCGGAGTTTGCGAAGCTCGGCCAGGTTGATGCTGTCCGGCCGGTAGACGATCTCGTCCCGGGCGGCTTCGACCTGTCTTCCGAGCTCGGCGTTTCCCGCCACGTGACGCAGCCGGACCAAGGCCAGCCGCTCGAGGCTTACCGCCTCGCTCTGAAAGTAGGAGACGAAGCCCGCGAGGCTTACCGCCACGGGTCCGGCGGATCCGTGGGGCCGGAGACGAAGGTCCACCTGAAATATTCCTTCGCGCTTTGTCTCGATCAGCCCCACAGCTTCGTGGAACATACGCTCGAAAGACTCCGCGTTCGACACCTGCTCCGTACCGTCGGTCCGGCCGTTGTCGTCGTAGACAAAGAGAAGCTCGATATCGGATGCGTACCCGAGGGCGATGCCGCCGAACTTCCCTAGACCGAAAACCGCATAGCTCGCCGAGAGTCCGGCGACAGTCCGCGGTACACCGTAGCGTCCGGTTGTCTTCTCCCAGGCGAGGCGACACGCCTCGTCGACCACCGCCTCGGCCAGCGCGGTTAGCCGGCGGCTCAAGAAGAAGAAATCCAACTTCCGGTTGAGGATGTGGTCTAAATCGATGAGGAAGGTTTGGTGATCTTTGAAATCGTTCAGGGCCTGTTTCTTTTCTTCCCACCCGGAGGCCGCGGCGACGCTCCGCCGAAGGGCCGGAAGCAACTCCTCCTCCGTAAGGCTGATCGGCTGCTGATCCGCCGTCGACTCCAACAGCGGCAGAAGCTCTTCGTATTGGGTCCGGATAAAGTCTTCCCAGAGAAAGTCGCTCGTACCGAGGAGCTTGGCCAAGTCTTGGAGAATCCGGGGGCTCGAGAGGAGTCCCGCTATCTGCCCGCTTTGCGATATCTGAAGAAAGTCCTGGATCATCGTCTCGAATCGAAGGAGAGCCTGGTAGGGGTCCGGCGCCGACCCGAGAAAGTAGGTAAACTGCTTGGTAAAGAGGACCGATAGTCGAATCTGATTCAGGATCCCTTCGTCTTCGATCTTTCTCTGTCGCGAATCGACTATCTCGAAGCTGTCCTCTACCTGATTCCGGTGGGTGCGAATTTCGACGTGCTCGATCGACACATTATGAAAGCTCAGCGCCGTGGACAAGGTGTAGAGGAAGAAGGGGGTGTCCTCTGCAAGGATAACTAGACGGGTCATTCCCCCTTCGCTCTCGTCGAACCGGATCTGGGCGGGTTGGATCTCCCGGGCCTCCCCGGCGAATCCCTGCCTCAGCCCCTGGACGACCTGCTCGATGGTGTACCGCCGGGCCTCGGCTTCCTCGTTCTTCTCGAGAAGCGAAAGGGCGTAGCCTATGTTGCGCTTTGCTTCTTCGGCGAAGCTCCCCATCTCCGAGGAACGGACTCCTTCGAAGCGGTCGATGATAAAGCGGCGGGCCCCTCTCGGCTTCGGCCGCCTGGCGCCCGCCTCTCGGCGGTACCAACGCCGGGCTCCACCGACACCCGAGAGGGTTCCGCCGAAGTAGGGACCCGTCGTGTAGACGTCTCCGGTTTTGATCGAGAGTCCGAGGGAGCCGAGGAGACCGGTGAGGATGGAAAAGACGCCGACGTAGTCCCTCGCAAGGACAGTTACGGTGACCCCCCGGCTGGGAGTCTCTTCCACCAAGATGTGGTACGGCCGGCGGTCCGCGATTTCCGACAAGCGGCGAAAATGGGCAAGATAGACCTCTTTCGAAAAATCAGAGAAGTACCTGCTCGGAAGAGCCTCGAGAAGCTCCGACAGAAACGCCGAGTCCACCCCCGGTAGGAGGGTGGTAACTTCTTCTAGGGTAGGTTTGGGACCGGCCATAGGCTCATTGTAGGAAAGTTTTGCAGAAAATAAAGGAGGGCGGGCGGCAACGCCGCCTGCCCTCGCGAAGGCATGGTATGAGTCTTGAGACGTAGGAGACCGCGGTCCTACCCGATGGCCTCTTTCCCCTTTTCTCCGCTTCGGATGCGGATGCACTCCTCGAGGGGAAGAATGAAGATCTTCCCGTCGCCGATCTCGCCGGACCGTGCACCCTTGATAATGGCATCCACCGTCGTCTGCACAAAGTCGTCGTTAACGCCGATTTCGATCCGCGTCTTCTTGAGCAGGTTGACCTCGATGTCTACCCCGCGGTAGGACTCGTGGTACCCCTTTTGTTGTCCGCACCCTAAGCTGTTGGTGACGGACATCTTGAATACTTCTGCTTTGTACAGCTCTTCCTTTACATCGCTCAGCTTGTGGGGCTGAATGTAGGCAATAATCAGTTTCATATCGCGTGCTTCCCCTTTGCTTACATCGAGCTGAATATCTGGAATCCGGCGTACGACTCCATGCCGTGCTCGCCGATATCCAGACCCATCATTTCTTCGGTTTCGCTTACCCGGAGCAGTCCGGCTGCCTTGAGCGATCCGAAGAGCACGAGTGTGGTAACCACTACCCAGGCAAAGACCGCCAAGATACCGATCAGCTGAACACCGAGCTGTCCCAGACCGCCGCCGTAGAAGAGGCCGACGATACCGGGATCGTTTACACCGTCGGCGAAGAGACCGACCGCGAGCGTTCCCCAGGCGCCGCAGACGCCGTGGACCGAGATCGCGCCGACCGGGTCGTCAATGTGGAGCACCTTGTCGAAGAACTCGACGGAGGTGACGACTAGGACACCGGCGATCAATCCGATGAGCACCGCCCCCAGCGGGTTTACGACCCAGGTGCCGGCGGTTATTCCGACGAGGCCCGCGAGGGCACCGTTTAGAGACATACTCGGATCCGGCTTTCCGAACCAGAACCAAGAGGTAAACATGGCACCGATTGCTCCCGTCGAAGCCGCTAAGGTTGTGGTAACCGCGACATGGGCAATCGTCAGGTCCGTACCGGAAAGGGTGCTTCCGGCGTTAAACCCGTACCAGCCGAACCAGAGGATAAAGACTCCCAGCGCAGCTAGGGGCATGCTGTGTCCCGGAATAGCCTTTACGACGGTTCTTCCGCCGACCTTGACGTACTTTCCCTTTCGAGCCCCCAGGATCATCGCGCCTATCATGGCGGCCCAGGCACCGACCGAATGGACGACCGTACTACCGGCAAAGTCGTGGAAACCCATCTCCGAGAGCCAACCGCCGTTCCAGATCCAGTGACCGGAAATCGGATAGATGAGCGCCGAGATTACCACGCTGAAGACCAAATAACCGGTAAACTTGGTCCGTTCCGCCATGGCACCGGAAACGATGGTAGCCGCGGTCGCCGTAAAGACAACCTGGAACATCCAATCGCGGAAAACCGAGCTGTCGGCGCCTGCCAAGAAGAACTGGTCGGTCCCGATGAATCCTCCGGCGGAGGATCCGTACATCAAACCCCAGCCGATAGCCCAGTAGGCGACGGCCCCGGCCGCAAAATCCATCAAGTTCTTCATGATGATGTTTCCGGCGTTCTTGGCACGGGTCAGTCCCGTCTCAACCATGGCGAAGCCCGCTTGCATGAAGAAGACAAGGGCGGCAGCGAGGATTAGCCAGATCATGTCAAAGGCTTGGCCATAGAGGGCGAGGGTTTCCTCGGTCGTCTGGGCGAAGAGCGTTGAGCCGGAGAAGAGCAGCATCACGCCCATTAGCAGCAACACCTTTCTCATAAGATGTAACCTCCTGAAAAACAATAGTTGCTCTGTCATTGCAATGGGCGTGCCAAGGACCAATGCCGGGTCGCCGGTCCGCCGGGGATGCGGCCGTAAAGGTATATCGCAACGGCAGTTACTCCGGTACTCATTTCGCCGGCCGGCAGCCGGATAATCATTCCGAATGGTATGTCGAGGCAATAAATACTACAAAATTGTAGCTTTAAAGTTGTTTTACTACATGTTCGTACGGAAGTGTCGGGTGTCGATGCCGTGCTTTTTGATCCGGAGACCCATAATCCGCTCGGTAATGTCGAGCATTCGGGCGGCCTTTGCCATGTTTCCTTTCGCGGACTTTAACGCGTCCATGATGAGCTCCCGCTCGACGTTGTCGAGGCTCTCCTGGAGAGAACCGGAGACCTGGGTGTCGGTAGACTCCGCGGATTGGAGGCTCGGGGGAAGATGGTGGCTGTGGATAACCTCGTCGACACTTAAGAGCACCGCCCGCTCTACGCAGTTCTCGAGCTCCCGGACGTTTCCCGGCCAGTGATAGTTCATCAGCAGATCGATTGCGGGGGTCGAGATTCTCCGGATGGTAACGTGATTCTTGCCGGCATACTTTTCGATAAAGTGATCGGACAGCAGCAGAATGTCGCTCTTCCGGTCCCTGAGAGGCGGGATGTGTATGGGAAATACGTTGAGGCGGTAGTAGAGATCCTCCCGAAAGACGTTCTGGTACATCAGATCCTCGAGGTTCCGGTTAGTCGCGGTAATAACCCGGACATTCGCCCGGATAGTCTCGTTTCCGCCGACCCGCTCGAACTCTTTCTCCTGAAGGACCCGAAGAAGCTTTACCTGGAGGGTCGGGGGAAGGTCCCCGATCTCGTCGAGAAAGATGGTTCCGCCGTCGGCGAGCTCGAAGCGCCCCTTCCTCGTCTGGATGGCCCCGGTAAAGGAGCCCTTTTCGTGGCCGAAGAGCTCGCTTTCGATAACGCTCTCCGGGAGGGCGGCGCAGTTGACCTTGATGAACGGTTTCGCCGAACGGAGGCTGTTATAATGGATCGCCTGGGCCACGAGCTCCTTTCCGGTGCCGCTCTCCCCGCGGATCAGGACCGTCGCTTCGCTCCGAGAGACCTGGGCGATCATGTCGAAGACGTTTTGCATCGCCTTCGAGTTGCCGATGATATTCGACGGCTTGAACCGTGCCCTGAGCTCCTCGTGGAGGCGGGTATTCTCCTCCTGGAGCTGCCGCTTCTCCTCCATCACGCTCTGGCGTATCTTGACCGCTTGGGCGATAAGGGAGGAGATAATGGAAAGCAACCGGGCGTCGTCTTCGAGCTTCTTCCCGGGGTCGTAGGGGCGGTCGACGCCGAAGGCGCCGATGGTCTCATTTCCGAGTTTGATGGGGACGCAGATAAAGGAGATGTCTTTCTGCCGCTGCCCCTTCCGGGCCCCGGTCTTGTTCAGAAAGCTCGGGTCGTCCGCGACCCGGGGAATGATGCGCGGTTTTCCCGATTCGACGACCTTTCCGGTAATCCCTTCCCCGAGCTTGTAGCGTCCCCGTTCCTTCTGGGTCTCCGAAAGACCGTGGGCCGCCTCGATAAAGATGTCCCCGGTCTGCCGGTCCAGAAGCGTAATGATCCCCCGGGTATACCCGAGATGGTGAGTTACCGACTGGAGGACCGGGTGCACCACGCGGTGCAGGTCGAGACTCTGATCCAAGAGCTGGCTTATTTCAAAGAGGAGCGACAGTTCCGCGAACTTGTCCCGCTCGGCGTTCTCTTCCAGCTCCGCCATACCGTCTAACTGTTCGTACACGTCTGCCTTCCGTTGGTCCCTGACAATCGATACCTACAAAATTGTAGGTCGCTATGGAAGGTACGACATTATTGAAGCACTGTCGAGGTGGATGTCGAAACCGGAGCCGCAAGGCGACGACCCCGGGGCTACTCCTCGTCGATCATGCCCTCGTAGACGAGCTTTTCTTGACCGCTCAGGGTCACGAACTGCTTGTCTTCGAAGATATCGGTGGCGTGGGCGAGATCCGCGAGGAGGACGATCTCCGGGTTGGCCTTTTCGATCTCCTCCGGGGCGACCTCGCTAGGCTCCTCGCTGATAACCCCTGCGAGGTTCCGGGCGAGGTCGAGAAACGAGGTATCGAACTCCCTGACAATTAGGATCTCGCTTTTGTCGCCCTTCGCTTTCGCGAGGGCCTCCTCCAGCGTAACCCCTTTGACCACCCGTCCGGAAACCGAGCCGCCTATGCCTTGGCGGCTCCGCCCGAGGATATTCCCCAAGAAGTGGACCTTGATGGTGTTCACCGGGATCGCCGATCGAATGGGGATGCCGGCGGTGCTCACGACCTTGTCGAACTTCTCGGCATAGCCGTACTTCATCGCCAGGCGGAGGGCGTTCTGGATCATCTGCTCCGAGTCCTTTACCAGCTCGGTCATCACCGGGAATATGCCCCAGTTCAGAAGCAGCTCCCGGGCCGACTGCTCCGAGGCGGTAACCGCGATTATTGCCTGTTTCGGGCGGAATTTGCTGATAATTCGGGGAGTGTTCCCCCGGAGTGTCGGCGCGACGATCGCCTTGGCGTCGATCTCGTCGGCTACCACGTACGCAGCCTTTGCCACGGCGTGTCCGATATCTCCTGAGCTTCCGTGGAACGAGAAGTACGCCTTGTTTCGCTCGAGGTACTCCGGGGACGACTCCACCGTAAGGGCGATGCGGTTCATCATCTCCACCGTTTTCGTCGGGTACTTCCCGGAGGCCGTTTCCCCGGAGAGCATGACGGCATCGGTTCCGTCGAAGATGGCGTTGGCCACGTCGGTCAGCTCCGCCCGGGTCGGGCTCGGGTTGTGGATCATCGAGTCGAGCATCTGCGTCGCGGTGATAACCGGCTTGTTTTCCCGATTGCACTTTTCGATAATCCGCTTCTGGGCCAGGGGGATGTCTTCGATGCTCAATTGAACTCCCAGGTCTCCCCGGGCGACCATGACGCCACCGGCGATACGAATAATCTCGTCGATGTTGTCGAGACCTTCCTGGTCTTCTATCTTCGCGATGATGGGAATCAAGGCGCCGTGGGATTCTACGATCTCTCGGATCAGCCGAACGTCTCCCGGCTTACGAATGAACGACGCGGCGATGTAGTCCACGCCGACCGATACTCCGAAAGCGATATCGCTTTCGTCCTTTTCGGTAACCGCGGGAAGGCTGGTCCGAACCCCCGGAACGTTTACGTTCTTTCTGCTTCCGAGGGTGCCCCCCGAGCGGACCACGCAGTAGATTTCGGGGCCCTCGACCCTCTCGACTTCCAGATCGATAAGGCCGTCGGCGACGTAGATGTGACCTCCGGGCTTTACCTCCTCCGGAAGCTTGCGGTAGCTCACGCTTACGCGGGTTCCGTCACCTTCGAACTGCTCTCCGCTCAGAACGATCTTCCGCCCGATGGCCAAGTCGATCTTCCTGTCCCCGGCGATAACCCCGGTTCGAATTTCCGGTCCCTTGGTATCGAGAAGCGTCGCGCAGGGGATGCCGATGCGGTCGCTCACCTTCCGGAGGCGTCGAATGCGCTCCAAGTGTTCTTCGTGGTTTCCGTGAGAAAAATTGAAACGGGCCACATTCATGCCCGCTTTCAAGAGCTCCTCGACGCCTTTCTCGTTGTCCACCGCCGGCCCGAGTGTGCAGACAATCTTTGTTTTCCGCAGGGATCGCCGCGTCATAGTTACTCCTTCGTCGTGTCGACAGCTAGAGCTCGAGGTTTCCGATAACGTACTGCAGATCCTGAACCGCTATCATGATTCCCGGAGTCCCGAGGGGCTCGCCGGGAATGAGGGAAATCTTCCGTACCAGGTCGTTGCAATTGGACGTCTTCACCATCGCCTGGACGTAACGCACGTCCTCTTCTCCTTCGTCGCCCCAAAGCGTCGCAAAGAGCGGCAGGCGATGGAGATAGTGGGACGGAGCCTTTAGCTCCTGTACCAGGAGCATTCCCTCGGTGTAGGAGGTCAGAACCTCGAGGACCGACTCGAAGAACTCGTCGTTCTGAATGTAGACGTGGAGAAGGGAGAGAGCCCGGTCCGGCTCGTTCTCGTCATACTCGACCTCTTCGAGAATTCGCTGTCGAAGCCCTTCGTTGGAGTCGATGGCAACCAGCTCGTCGATAAGCCTCGGGTTTCTACTGAGTCTCGAAAGGGCCGAGAGCAGCTTGACGTGGCGAGTACGCTGGTTTTTCGGGCCGACGATAAAGAAGATGAGTCGTACCGGCTTATCATCCAGAGACCGAAAATCCAGCTCTCCCTCGACGGTAATCGCCCCGACGACGAAGCTGTCCAGGTTTTCGAGGCTGCAGTGAGGAATCGCGATTCCCTGCTCGAAGCCGGTGCTCGCCTGAGCCTCTCTGTCGCGAATCGCCATGTGGACCATGTCCGTTTCGAACCTGTGCAGAACCGGGCTGTGAGAAGCGAGGCGGGCCACTTCCTCGATCGCTTCCTCTTTGGAGCTGAATCTCCGGCGGGCGAGGACGCACTCCGGACGCAAAATCGATTCTAGTTTCATATCGGTATCCCTATTCTACTCGTCTTCGTCGTCTTCCTGTTCTTGCAGGAGAAATCGAAACTCCTCCTGGGAGACAACATCCTCCGGTGCATCACTCCCGAGGGCTCCCTGTTGGAGAGCGGCCTGGATTTCCCGGGCCCGGACCTCGTGAGACTCCAAGAGTCGGGTCAACTTGGGGAAAAAATCCTCCAACTCCTCCGACATCGCGAGTTTGCCTTCAACGCAGGCCTCGAGGAGCTCGATGTAGCCGTTGATACCCCGGAGGAGCATCCGAAGGTATTCGGTTCTGTGAATCAGCCGGAAGTTGTCCCGGAGTCGCTGGAGAATCTGATTGATCGCCGAGTCGACGAAGAGTATCTCCTCTACCATCTTTTCTTTGAAGATGGTGGGGTCTACGTCCAGGTTCATACCCGTGCCAAGAGTCTTGACCATGGTTTGCAGATAAAAAATGCTGTCGTCGTAGTTTACTGAGACTGCCATATCGTTTGAAACTTGACACACTGTAGCCCAAGTGATAGCTTTTGGAAACCTCTTTGCCATCGACTCAAGTTCGATGGCCGCGTGTGTCCATAAGGAGGAACTATGCGCAAGTACGAAGCGGTCTGTGTATTCCGGACCGACGAGGATCATTTCGCCAAGGGACAGGAAGCCGTCAAGGCCCGCCTCGCAGACCTTGACGCTACCTTTGTCAAAGAAGAAGACATGGGCCAACGAGCCCTGGCGTATCCGATCAAGAAGCACGTTCAGGCCCACTACTACGTCTACTACGTCGAGATGGATCCCCAGAAGGCCCACCAGGTCGAAGAAAAGGTGCGCCACCAGGAAGAGCTGCTGCGTTTTCTCATGGTGCGGCGGGACGAGGACGAGAAGGTAACGCCGGAAAAGCCGGAAAAGCCGGCGGCGCCCGAAGCGGACCGGACGCCCGAAGCGACAGCGGAGCCCGAACCAACTGAAACGCCGGAACCGGATGAGACGCCGGAGCCGGTAGAAAGCACAGACAGCACAGAGGACAGCTAAACACGCCATGCGAGATATAAATCGCGTCGTTTTGGTCGGTCGTCTTACTCGGGACGCGGACTTCAAAGTAACCAACTCCGGATTGCAGATCTGCAATTTTAGCGTGGCCGTAAACCGGACCCGGAAAGACGGCGACCAATTTGTCGACGAGGCCAACTTTTTCGATTGTGAGTACTTCGGAAGAGCGGCCGAGGCCGTCAATCGTTATTTGGTCAAAGGCAAACAGGTAGCCATCGACGGCGAGCTACGCCATCAGCGGTGGGAGCAGGACGGGCAGCCACGAAGCAAGGTCGTCGTCCACGTGCGAGAGCTTCAGCTCCTCGGCGGCGGTGACCGCGGTTCATCCGGGGGCTCAGACCGGGGAAGCGAGGCACCGTACTCTTCGACTCCGGAGCAACCGAACGATGCCGGAAGCTCGTTCGAAGACGACGTCCCCTTCTAAGGAGGAATAACAGATGTCAGACGAAAACAGCAGTTCTGAGGAGCGAACTCAAGGCTCCGGATACCGCCCGCGAAGCGACTACCGAGGTGGCGGGGGCGGTCGGGACGACCGCGGCGGCGACGATCGCGGTGGTGACAGCCGGGACGACCGCGGCGGTGGCCGTGGTGGCTTTCGAGGTCGGGGAGGCAGCGGTGGCGGCCGGCCCTATTTCCGACGGAAAGTCGACAAGATCAAGGCCCACAACCTGGTTGTGGACTACAAGCGGCCGGATGTTCTCAGACGTTTCGTAACCGAGAAGGGAAAGATCCTGCCCCGGCGCATCACCGGGACTTCGGCCAAGAACCAGCGACGCCTGGTTCGGGAGATCAAGAGAGCTCGCTACCTTGGTCTTCTTCCCATGGGCTGACGCTCCAAGGAGTACCATGGGTGAGCGTCCCAACAGTCAGCGGCTGGTCGAGGCTCTAAGTCTCGGCCTCCTCGGCGGCCTGTTTTTTCAGTCATCGCTCTTTGTCTTTGTCTTCCTGGTGCCCGTCCAGATCGTGCGGGTCCGGCACGGGCAGAGCTTTGGGTTGATCTCCGGAGCCGCCGCCCTGGCAGCGGTTTCCGCATTCAAGCTCTACCAGGCGGTCCGGCTGGATCTCTTCGAGACTCACCCGTCGCTGTTGTTTGCAGACTTGGTCGTACCGGTGCTGTTAATCGGCGGGTTGTTGCTTATAGATACCGATGCGGTTCCCCTGAAGAGGCGACTCTACCGGTTTCTCCTGGCGGTCGGTATCACGGGTCTCTTGGGGCTTCCCTTCTTTCTGCATCCTCAAACGGGGGATGTCTTGAGGAACTTGGTCGAGCTCCACTTGAGGGCCGCCGGGGTTCTCGCAGAGGGTGACGCATTGATGAACGCCCAACTAGACGTCGTTCTCGAGCGGGTAACCGACGTTGTGAGGAACACCTTTTTGTTGGGCTACTGCGCCGTGCTGACGTCCAACTGGTACATGGGAACGGTTCTTGGGATGCGGACCCTCGGACGACCCGAGGGCTTTCCGGAGCTGCAACGGTTTTTTCTGCCGGCCGACATGGTCCGGCACCTTGTGGTCTCTCTCGCCGTCGCGTTGATGGCCCGTCTCTTCGGCACCGAGACTATCGGGCATATCGCTTGGAACGTTGTTTCGGTTATTGCCTTCTTGTACGCCCTGCAAGGAGTCGGTATTCTCTGGTACTTGATGGAGCGTAGCGGCGCGCCGCCGCCGGTTCGCCTTATCGTGCCGCCGGTCCTGGCCGTTCTATTGTTTGTGCCGGGGCTCAACTACATCGTGCTCCTGGGACTTCCGGGTCTTGGAGTAAGCGAAACGTGGATTCATTACAAAAGAGGCTTAGAGCAGGAGGAACAATAATGCGAGTAATTCTGAACCGGGACGTCCCGAATCTCGGGGAAGAGGGCGATGTACGAGACGTTGCCCCGGGCTACGCCCGTAACTACCTCATGCCGAAGGGACTGGTAATCGCTTACAACCAACAGAACCTTACGGAAATAGAGAATCGACGAGAGGTAATCGAGCAGCGGAAGACGGAGAAGCGCACCGCGGCGATGAGCACCAAGGAGCGCCTCGAAAGCCGGGAGTTGGTTATCGAAGTGAGTGCCGGACAGAACGGTCGGCTCTTCGGATCGGTCACCACGGCGAACATCGTCGAAGCCCTTGCCAAGGAAGGACTGGATGTCGAGCGTAAGCGGGTAGACATCCCGGACGGCACCATTAAGTCCGTCGGGGTCCACCCGGTCCGGGTTAAGCTCTACGAGGACCAAGAGGCCACCATCAAGGTAAGGGTCAAGCCCCAGGGTGATGCGGACGCCCCGGAGGAAGCTCCGGCGGAATCTGCTCCGACGCAGGCCGCCGAGCCGGAAGAGGAGGCGACCGACCCCCCGGAGCAAACCGAAGGAACCGCGACCGAAGCGCCCACCGAAGAGGAAGAGACGGAATAAAACCACGTGGCCTCGGAACCTCTAAAGGACCGTATTCCTCCTCATCATGCCGATGCAGAGGTCGCCGCGTTGGGCGCCATTCTTTTAGATCCCGGGGCGCTTGGCGAGCTTCTCGCTTTCCTTCGTCCCGACGACTTCTACAAGGCCGCCCATAGCCGGATATTCGAGGCCATCATTGCCCTCTCCGACCGAGGAGAGGAAATCGACCTCATTACCGTTAGCCACGAGCTCCGGGCCAAAGGGCAGCTCGAACAGGTGGGGGGTGCGGCTTACGTCTCCTCCTTGAGCTCCAACGTGCCCACAAGCGCCAACGTGGAGTACTACGCCCGGATCGTAAAGGAGTCGAGCGTACGGCGGCGGCTTATTCGTATTTCTCACGAGGTGCTGGCCTCTGCCTACGACGATAGCCAGGATAGCCGGCGCGTCATCGAGGAAGCGGAAAAGCGCATCTTCGACGTCGCCGAAGGGACCCAGCACATAAGTTTTCTTCCGGCCCGGGAGATCGTCGAGCGAACCGTCGCGGCCATCGAGCGCCTCTATCACACCAAGGACAACTACACCGGCATTCCCAGCGGTTTTCCGGCTTTGGACAACATGCTCAGCGGATTCCAGGACTCGGAGTTTATTATTGTCGGGGCCCGGCCATCGGTCGGCAAGACCGCCTTGGCGCTGACCATGACGGCGAATATCGCCATCCATCAGAAGATACCCTGCGGGTTCTTTACCTTGGAAATGTCCAACATGGCGCTTATGCAACGGCTCATAGCCAGCGAGGCCCGTATCGGATCCCAGACCCTTCGGACCGGTATGCTTAAACCGTCTGACTTCAAGAGTCTGACGGATGCTGCGGGGCTTATCTACGAGGCACCGTTATGGATTACCGATGTCCCGAACATGAAGCTTCTCGACCTTCGCTCCCAGGCCCGGCGGATGGTCGCGCAATTGGGCGTCAAAATCATCTTTATCGACTACATCACCCTGATCGGCTCCGAAAATGCAGACCTCCCGAGGCACGAACAGATCGCCGAAATCTCCCGGTCTCTCAAGGCCCTCGCCCGAGAGTTGGAGATTCCCGTTGTCGCCCTCTCGCAGCTTACCCGGGACTCCGAGGGCAAGCGGCCGACCCTGGCCAATATCCGGGAATCCGGATCCATCGAACAGGACGCGGATGTGGTAATGTTTCTCCACCGGGACCGGGGGAGTGACCGGGATACGGAAGGTGTTCCCAACGTTATCGAGACCGAGCTGGTCGTAGCGAAACAACGAAACGGTCCCGTCGGGACGGTGCGCATTGCCTTTGTTCCGAAGTACACGAAGTTCGAATCTTTAGCCGAGCAGCCGTATTAGGAGGAGGGTTCCATGAGCCTGCGGGAATACGTTGAATTTCAGTCTCTCGAAAACGCCGCCGAAGACCTCGTAATCGACGAGTTGGAGCGGCAGTTGGAGGGGACTATCGATCCGAAGATCCCTCGCAACGCCGAGGCGGTCCTCGATATGGCGGCCTACGCGCTGAACATTGTCAAACCGATGTACCGGGTGAACCTTCTGGGACGACTCTACACCGGGGCCCTTCAGGCGGAATACGGCGGCATCATCCGCTCGGCGGTTCGGGAAGCTATCGAACGGATCTCCGACAATCCACCGGAAGGCGCTTAACGCCGGAGAACCTGGATATCGAGGCGGTAGCGCTCTACATCGGGTAGCTGCCCGAGGCGCGTTTCGGTAGTCGTCAATCGTCCGACAACAGCTTCGCTCGACGGAACAAAGAGTCGGCGGTCCGACAACACTACCCATTCGCCGTCTTGGAAGACCTGGAGGGTGTACCGAAGCTGCCGGGATATTCGGTCCCAGGCGTAGAGGGCCCCGTCGTTGCCCGCCGCCACCACGAGGCTCCCGTATACCGCCGCGGACACCGGAAAGCTATTCGAAGACTCGAAGGGAACCCATCTTGTGCCGTCGTACTCGGCGAGCTCTCCCGTCGGGAGGTCGGAAATAAGGCGGCCGTTGTCCGGAGCCACCAGAAGCAGGGCGTCGAGGATCTCCTCGTCGCGCTCCGCGAGGACGGTTCGCCGGTCGAAGGAGGAGCCGCTGTACCGGGTCAAGGCGGTCGATGTTTCGTCTCCCCGTCGGATAAGCTCGATGGCGTAGAGAACCCGGTTGTTCGGCGCCACGGCGAGCCGATAGGCTAAGAATGCTTCCGTCGGCAAGGGGACCGTTTCGCCGGTAGCGGTGTCTATCCGGACCAGGGCGGAGTCGAAGGTGTCCGACCGAGTCTTCCCGATAACCACCCGGTTTCCCGCGAGGCGCACGGCCGCTTCGATTCCGACGCCGGAGTAGAGGGTGTCTACCGAGAGAGTTTCGGGGTCCAAGGAAGTTACCGCTCCGTTCGCCTGGACGAGGAGAAACCCGTCAGGGCCTACGGAGATGGTTCTTACGCTTTGGGTAATCCCGGCTACCGTTTCCGGTTGCCGAAACCCCGTTACGTTGAGAAGGCCGGGACCCCGGCTTCCCGGTTGCCAGAGCAACAGGGTGCCGTCCTGCCACACGGCGAGGTGGGACGGATTACCCACCGGATTATCCGCCCGCTCGAACCGGATCCGGCCGTTCTGCCCGCCGAGGTCTCCGTCCATCACCAAGGGGCTCGAGAGAGAAAACAGCGTCTCTTCGGTCGCGAGGTAGAGAGTGTCCTCGTGACCCACGACTGCAGATACGGTGTCGACCGTTCGCTTAACCAGTACCGTCGGCGAGTCGCCACCGAAGGGAAGAAACTCCAGCTCTCCCGACCGGGTGCCCCCGAGGAACCGGGCGCCGGAAAAGGATACCGCCGAGGGTTCCCAGCCGGGCAGACGAGCGTTCCAAAACAGGGGAAAGATCCGGTCGCCGGAGAAGCGGTATCCCGACAGCTCCCCGTCGGTTCCGAGGACCGCGACGGCGCCGCTATCCGGGTGGACCGTAACCGAGGCGACGGCCCCGATGGTCGTCCGGGCTTCTACCCGCCCGTCGAGAATATCGACGACCAGGAGCTCCCCCCGGGAGACGGCCGCGACGTGGCGTCTTGAGGGCAACAGCGACACGTGCTGCAACTGGGGTGCAATCCGCAGCGACTCTATTCTCCGACCGGTTCCGAGATCGAAGTAGAAGATCTCCCCCGTCGCCGGGGTGTACGTCATAATGTTGCTTTCGCTCCGGGCTATCACGAAATAGGAGACGACGCCGAATCCGAGATCTACCAACGACTCGGGCCGGCCGGTATCGGCGTCGAGAAATCGGAGGCTCCTGATCTCGGACACCGAGTAGACCAAGTAACTGCCCCGGGGAGAGAAGTCGATGTGGGTTATCGGATTGGACTCGGTAACGCCGTAGAGCTCCCTCCCCTGACGCCAGTTCCAGGCGCTCACGCGGTACTCTCGGAGGCCCCGAGCCTGAACGACCGCGAGGACCTCGCTATTCTCCCTGAGAACGACTCGGACAACGGGGTAGGGTCCCACGTTCAAACGGCTGAGGATCCGACCGGACTCGTTCCAGACCTTTACGGTGCCGTCGGCACCGCCGGTGGCGATAACCCGGGCTTCCCGGGCCACGGCGATGTCACGTACCGCGGCGGTGTGACCCGTTTGAACGAGGACCTGGCTCGAAGCTGAGGTAAGGGGAAGCAAGCAGAGCAGAAGACCGAAGAGAAGCTTCTTTTTCATCGGCGGCCTCATCTTTGCGCGAGAAACAACACATCACCCAGAAGGGCGAGTACGATCAAGGTGAGTACGATAACCGTCCCCACCATCTGGTAACGATACACTATTTTCGGTCTCAAGGGGCGGCCGCTTATTCCCTCGATCGTGTAGAGAAGAATCTGGCCCCCGTCCAACACGGGAATCGGTAGGAGGTTCATGATAAAGAGGGCGACGCTCAGGACACTCAAGAAACTAAAGAAAGAGCGCACCGCCTCTCCGAGGCCTGTCTCCAAGCCGCTGGTGGCGACCTCGCCGACGATGTAGGTAATCCGTAAGGGACCCGCTACCGCCTGAGTAACGTCCACCCCGCGAAAGAGCAGGCCGATGCTTCGAACCGAAAGAACCAACGTGTCGATCGTCTCGGAAATCCCCCGGCCGATGGCCTGGAGGGGATCGTAGTCCGGTGTCTCGATGACCATCGGCGCGAAGGCAATCCCGACGTCCGGCCGACCGGATTCCGGGTCCACCCCGGGGAGTATGGTCGTCTCGATCCGTGTCCCGTCTCGGGAGACGGTCAAATCCACCGGTCGAGAGGTGTCCCCAACCAGGTCCGTGAACGCCAGGGAGTGCCGGATCTCGTGTCCGTTTACCGACAGGATGCGGTCCCCGGGCCGGAGGCCCGCGGCGTCCGCGGAGGAGCCCTCTTCCACGCTCCCGACTACCGGTTCGACCCAGGGATACACGCCGATCTGACCGGCCCCCGTCTGAGGGTTGAGCCGGGGCTCCATGGTTACCGTCAGTTCCCGGCCGTCTCGCCGTACGGTGACCTCCAACTCTTCTTCAGGTGCCCGGGCAACGGTCTGTTGGATGTCCCGGAAGCTCACGATCTCTTCGTTATCGATTTCGACGATCACGTCCCCGGACTCAAGCCCCGCCTCATCTGCCGGGAACGGACCTTCGGAGTACTCGCTCGCGAGGACGATCCGATTCGGGAAGGTCTCGATGGAAAAGCCGAGGCCCCACATAACGGCAAAGGCGACGACGGCGAAGAGCAGATTGACCGTGGGACCGGCAATAGCGACGAAGATGCGCTGCAGGGGCGACGCCCCGAAGAAGCTCCCCGGTTCCCGGGGAATCTCCTCCGCCTCTTCCTGCCAGGCGGTCCGCAAGGACTCTTCCCCCCGCATCTTACAAAACCCACCGATGGGGAAAACGCTTACCTGATACTCGGTACCCTTGTAGGTAAAGCCGACGAGCCGTCGCCCCCATCCGAGGGAGAATACTTCGACGTCGATGCCGACGAGCTTTGCGGCAATAAGATGGCCGAGCTCGTGTACGAAGACCACGATACCCAGACCGGCGAGACCAATAACGATATTTAGAATCATACTTTCTTCTCTAACTCACTGTACGAAGAGTGGCGCGTAAAGATAGAAGAACACCGGGGCGACGAAGAGGGGAGAGTCTATCGAGTCGAGAATCCCTCCCCGCCCCGGGATAATCTGTCCCGAATCCTTGACCGTCGCCGATCGCTTTAGGGCCGATTCGGCGAGATCCCCAAGAATCGTCGCAACCCCGAGAGCACAGCCGAACAGGAGGGCAACCCAGACGGGTCCCGGGAAGAGAGCCGGACGGACCGCCCTTGCGGCGAGAATAATGCCGGGTGATACCAAGAAACCGACGACGAAGCCGACCAGGCTCTTCTTCGGGCTTATCGGGAGCACCTTTCGGCTATTCTTTCCAAAGAGCATGCCGGCGATATAGGCTCCGGCGTCGTTCAAATATACCGCTCCGATAAGGACGAGAAGCAACTCCGACGCGCCGGGAAAGATTGAGATGCGGATGATATACGCCAAGAAGAGCCCCGGGTAGATAAGTATAGCCGCGTGAGCCGACACCGTGGGCAGGATGGCGTCGAAACTATTCTCGTCTCTCCGGAACGCTTGAGCGGTGAGGATAACTCCAAGGAAGGCAACAATGACTCCCGAGAAGAGTTCCGGGGACAAACCGGAGTGGACCGAAAGCATCGCGACTGCCGGAGGAGCCGCACCCATAACCGGCAGAAGCACGACGCTACCCCGGTAGGAGGAGATACGCCGTTCGAAAAGACGGCCGAGCTCCCAGGCTCCGAGTGCCGAGGCTGCGACGACCAGAAGGTGGAAGGCGAAGTTGCTGTTCTCCCGTCCCGAAAGGACCAGCGCCACCAGGCCGGGTATCCCGATGACAAAGACGAGGATTCGGAAGAAGAGGTTTCTCATCTACTTCCGCCGAAGTTTCGCTTTCTCGATTCAAAAAACCGGAGCGCCTCGAAGACATCCTCTTCGGTCCAGTCCGGCCAGAGCTTTTCGCTGAACATGAGCTCAGAATAGGCGCTTCCCCAGAGGAGGAAGTTGCTCAACCGGTACTCGCCCCCGGTCCGGACAATCAGATCCGGATCCGGAAACTCCGGGAGATCCATAAAGTCTCTTAAGGCGTCCGCCGTCAGAGAGTCCCCTTCGGTCTTCTCCTTCCAGCGGTTCACCGCCCGGACGATTTCGTCCCGGCCGCCGTAGTTGATGGCGAGGTTCACGCTGATCTTCGAGAAGCCCCCGGTCTCCTTTTCGACCGCCTCGAGCTCTCGCCGGACCGCGCTGGGAAGGTGCTCCACGTCTCCGCTATAGAGAACATGGACACCGTGCTCCTCATAGAAGGGGAACTCCTTCCGGAGGTTTTTGCTGACGAGTCCCATCAGGAACTTGACCTCCTCCGGAGTTCGTTTCCAGTTTTCCGTCGAGAAGGTGTAGAGAGAGAGGTGAGGAATTCCCGCTTCAGCGGCGCCCCGGACGACCCGTTTGGCCGCTTTGAGGCCCTCTTCGTGCCCCCGGGCCCGGGGGAGACCCCGTTTTAGGGCCCACCTCCCGTTGCCGTCCATGATGAACCCTATGTGCTGAGGCGTTTTCGTTTCGTGTTTCGTGCCGACCTTTCCCGGCTCAGTGGTTAGCTTCATCCTCTCCGCAGTTAGATTTCGAGAATCTCGGTCTCTTTCGCCTCTACGGCTTCGTTTACCTTCTCCACGTACTCGTCGGTCAGTTTCTGTACCTCGTCGGCCGCCCGTTTTTCGTCGTCTTCGGAAATATCGCCGGCCTTCTGCGCCTTCTTGAGCTCGTCGTTCCCGTCCCGTCGGATGTTCCGTATCGCGACCCGAGCTTGCTCGGCCACATTCTTGGCGACCTTGACGTACTCTTTCCGGCGCTCCTCGGTAAGGGGCGGAATGTTGATCCGGATAACCTTTCCGTCGTTGGAAGGGTTAACCGAGAGATCCGATTTCTGGATAGCCTTCTCGATCTCGTTGATGATGCCCTTATCCCAGGGCTGGATTACCACGAGCCGCGCCTCCGGGACGCTGATGGTTGCCACCTGGTTGAGAGGGGTGGGGTTTCCGTAGTACTCGACCTTTACCCGCTCGAAGAGTGCCGCCGACGCACGGCCCGTACGAATCGTATTCAACTCTTCTTCGAGGGCCTGGATCGACTTCTGCATCCGATCTCGCGTGTCTTTTAGGACCGCATCCATCTTGTGCTCCTTTTAGGATAGCTCCTCACCGACCCGAAGGTAGAGGAATTCGACCACGTTAACGTCCGTACCGATCTCTTTGCCGATATCCTTGGCGACGGCGCTTACCGTCCGCTTGTCGTCCTTTACGAAAGGTTGGTCGAGAAGGCAGATCTCCGACATGTGCTTCTTCAGCTTTCCCTTTACGATTCCTTCTACGACCTTTTCCGGCTTTCCCATGCTTTCGGCCTGCTTGGTAAAGATCTCTTCCTGTTCCGTGAGGTAGGCCGGATCGACCGTCGCTCCCGAGAGGTAGGTCGGGTTGAAAGCGGCGACGTGGAGGGCCACGTCGAAGGCGAAATTCTTCAGAATCGGGTTCTCCCGGAGGGCCGGATCCCCTACGGAAAGCTTGACGATTACGCCGATGTTTCCGGTATCTCCGTGGATGTAATCGACGACGGTCTCGTTCGGGCCGATATCAACCTTCTCGAAGCGACGAACCGCCATGTTTTCCTTGATCTTGCTGACCGCCTCGGCGATCCGCTGTCCCACCGAGGCGTCGTCAATCGGGGTTCCCTTCTCGAGAAAATCCGCCACCAGCTCTTCGCCCATGGCGACGAAGTCGGCGTTCCGCGCGACGAAGTCCGTCTCGCAGGAAAGCTCGAGGGCCCCGGCCTTGTCGACGCCGATCTCGGTAAAGATGCGTCCCTCGTTGGTCGCCCGACCGACGCGCTTAGACGCCGCCGCGAGGCCGAGCTCCTTGAGAATGCGCTCCGCCTTGGCGAAGTCGCCGCCGGCCTCCAGGAGCGCCTTCTTGCAGTCCATCATTCCTGCCCCGGTCTTATCCCTGAGCGATTTAACATCTGCAGCACTAATTGCCACCGTTTTCTCCTTAGTCTTCGTAAAGCTCGTCGCGGTGGAATCCCGCCTCTTCGGCGACCTTCTCCTCGGGAGTGGTTACCTCTTTCTCCTCGGGTGCCTCGTCGGGGACGTACTCGGAGTAGTCCTCGCTGGTAAAGCCGGCCGCCTCCGGTTCCTCGGCCGGGGCCTCTTCGGGTGCGTCTCCCGCGACGGCCGCAACCGGGGCAGTCTCGACTTCACCTTCGGCGGGCGCCGGGGCCGTTGCCTCTGCCTCGGGGGGCTCTTCCTCGTCCTGGAGGCTCTCGATTACCTCGAGGCCGATCTCGTTGTCCGCCTCGATGACGGCGTTCGCGATAATCTGGGTAAAGAGATTGATCGCCCGGATAGCGTCGTCGTTTCCGGGAATCGGGTAGTCGATACCCTCCGGATTACAATTCGTGTCTACGACGGCGATGATGGGAATGTTCATCCTCTTGGCCTCTGCGACGGCGATGGCCTCCTTCCGGGTATCGATAATGAAGATAATGCCCGGAAGCTCTTTCATCTCCTTGATTCCTCCGAGGCTCTTCTCCAGACGCGCCCGTTCCTTGTTAACCCGAGCGATTTCCTTTTTGGTTAGGCTCTCGAAGGTGCCGTCCACTTCCATCTTTTCGATCTTCTTGAGTCGAAGAAGGGACTTCTTGATGGTGGTAAAGTTGGTGAGCATTCCGCCGGGCCATCGGTTGTTCACGTAGAACATGCCGCATTTCTCGGCTTCGCGTTCGATGGCCTGCTGAGCCTGCTTCTTGGTGCCGACAAACATGACCGACTTGTTCTGCAGGACGGTCTTTCGCACCGCGTCGTACGCCTCTCGGATGCACGATATCGTCTTTTGCAGGTCGATAATGTGGATCCCGTTCCGTTCGGCGAAGATGTACTTCTTCATTCTGGGATCCCAGCGCTTGGTCTGATGCCCGAAATGGACACCTGACTCCAGCAGATTCTTCATGGTGACTACTGCCACAGTATCCTCCTCAGATAGACACGCCTCTTGCGTGTCTCCCTTCACTCTTTCTCGTCATGTTGACGGAATCTATGTCCCGGCAGGGACATGCTTTAGGACCTTAGAATAGAGAATAATGTCTCGAGGGGCAAGCCTACTACGTTCGTGTAGGACCCCCGGATGGAAGAAATAAGCGCCGCCCCGGCCCCCTGAAGGCGATACCCCCCGGCGACCCCATCCCATTCTCCCGTCGAAAGATACCAATCGATCTCCGAATCGGACAGAAGGGGAAATCGCACCTCGGTGAGGGTTGCGGTGTCGATCCGGCCGGCTTCGGAGGGCGGATTCCAGCGTAGTACCGACAGCGCGGTGCATACGGTGTGGGGCCGCCCTGAGAGCTCTCGGAGAAAGGCCCGGGCCTCGGACCGGTCACCGGGCTTCTCGAGGAGCCGGTCTCCGAGAAAGACGACGGTATCGGCGGCAACGAGGAGGGCGCCCGGACTCTCGCGGTCGGCGGCAGCTCCGGCGGTCGATAGGCCCAAGCCGGCTTTGGCCGCCGCGACTTGCGCCTTCCGGACGGCAAGGTTCGCCGCGTGCTCCACCGGGTGGGAGCGGTCGGTGCGCCCCTCGTCGATGTCCGGAACGACGACCTCGAAATCGGAGACCAGGCGCCTCAAGAGCTCCCGGCGCCGGGGGGAGCTCGACGCGAGGATGACCCGAGACGGCAGCTGCTGGAAGCTCATGCGGCGCGGAAGAGGAGGTAACCGAGCGCCGTTCCGAGAATCGACCCCGGGTTCACCGAAAGCCACACCGCAAGAACCGATAGGTCGAAACCGATGGGTCCCAGGGTCAAGGGAGACTCGATTCCGAAGAGGCGCATCAAGAGCTCCCAGAAGAGGGTCCCGACAAGGACGCCGAGAAGGATCAGCTGGAGAAAAACGGGACGGCTTCGAGTGGTCAGTTTCACCGCGGGGATTGTAGCCCGGGACAAGCCCCCCCTTCAAGAGCGGGCTTGACGATGGAAACACGATGGAAATGCGTATCTTGACGGAAGGCGAGTGCCTCGATAGTGTGGTCAACACGACGATGGACGCGTAGCTCAGCTGGATAGAGCGCTGCCCTCCGGAGGCAGAGGTCGTGGGTTCGAATCCCGCCGCGTCTACTAATCTTTCACTCTTAAGAGGGACTTTTCTGCCTCGACCTTCCGTGACACTGCAAACCGTGGACCCCGATTCGGTGATGCCGGCCGACCTCTTGGAGATGCACCGGGCCTATCTCCGAGAAACCGCCGACGAACCTCCCGGGTCGGAAACGGAAGTTACGTTTCATCTTACCTCTCTCCTCCGGAGCGAATACACCGCCGTCCTGTTTTCCAACAAGAAACAAGAGGTCGTAGGTTACTCCCTCTATTCCATTCGGCCTCAATACGTCTACCTCCGAGCCTTCCACATTCGGGATTCTTACCGGGGGAAGGGGTACGGCGAGGAAGCGATAAACCGGATCCGTCGCGAGCTGTGGCAGAACGTTGCTTCGATTCAAATCGACGTGTTTACCTCCGATCGTGCGGAAATCGGCTTCTGGGAGGAAATGGGATTCCGGGGTCGCTCACTCCGGCTCGAACTTGAGACCGCTAAGAAGTCCTCGACCCGAAAATCTTGCGGTGCGTTCGTGTACCGCCGGACCATCTTCGGACTTCGATATCTGCTCGTAAGACACACCAACGGCGACCACTGGGGGTTTCCGAAGGGCCACGGTACCGGAGACGAGACCGAGGAAGAGACCGCGCGCCGGGAGATCTTCGAGGAGACCGGCCTGAAGGTTCGGTTCCGCCCCGGCTTCTACGAGCGCAGTCACTATCTGACGCCCAAATCCCGGAAGAAAGAGGTGGTCTGCTTTCTGGCTAGGGTGCGGACCAAAAGGGTAAAGATCGAACCGGAGGAAATCCGCGACTATCGATGGCTCGACTACCATGATGCGAGGGAGCTGATTACCTTCGAGAATACCCGGGTACTTCTCGACAAGGCTCACGGCTTTGTCACGGAACGCAAGAGCAAGCCGTTCTAGGCATTCCCCGGCGACCGGCCGATACTTTAGAGAGTGCCATGGACGTAATTCTGCATGCCATAAGTGAAGTCGGGCTCGTGCGCTCGAATAACGAGGATATCGCCGTCGTCGGCGACGCCCTCGTCCGGGACGGGGCAATTTCCCGGCGTCTTCCGGCCGATACCGGAGGTCCCCGGCTCTTCGGTGTCGCCGACGGGGTGGGGGGCGCAAATTCAGGCGAAATCGCAAGCCGGAAGGCCGCGATCGGAGTCCTCCGCGGTCTCGAGGCTCTCGGGCCAAAGATCAGCCTGAGGGAATTGCCCCGGCGCCTTTCCTCTCTTGCGGAGGAGGTCCACGCCGACATTCTAAACCAGGCCTCCGGAAGCCGACGGCACGACGGAATGGCAACGACCTTGAGCGCGCTTATCGTTTACCGGCGGGAGCTTACCCTCCTCCACGCGGGCGACAGTCGGGTCTACCGTCTCCGCGACGGAGCGCTTCAGCAGTTGAGCCGGGACCACACCGTCCGGGCAATGACCAACAACCCGGCAATTCCCGGGAACATACTCGCCAACTGTTTCGGCGTCTCATCGGGCTTCTTCATAGACGTAAGCTCCCTCGGCCGGGTAGATGACTCCGACGATCTCTACTTGATTTGCAGCGACGGTCTGTCTGATCTTTTAGAGAATGATGAGATGGAGCGGATCATGACGCAAGAAGAAAGATTGCCGGTAATCGCCGAGCGCCTGGTAGCCGAAGCGAACGCCGCCGGCGGGAGGGATAACATCACCTTGGTACTGGGAAAAGCGGATTCTCATGAGCCTTGACCCTCACCCCCGGGACCGCCTCGAGCTGGTTGCCTTCTTCGGCGCGCTCTGTCTTTTCTTCGCCACCATCGAGTACCTCTTTCCGAAGCCGTTCCCCTTCTTTCGGCTCGGCCTGGCGAATCTCCCGGTACTCCTTGCCCTGGACATCTTTCCTATCGGCCTCGTTCTTCTTTTGGTGCTCCTGAAGGTTCTCGGGCAGGGGCTGGTCAACGGGACCCTCGCTTCCTACGTCTTTCTCTTTTCTTTCGGCGGTTCCTTCGCGAGCGCCCTCGTGATGATCGGCGCCCACAGACTCTTCGGGCGGCGGGTTAGCCTGGTCGGGATAAGTCTCTTCGGTGCCCTTGCGAGCAACACGGTCCAGATTTACCTGTCGATCCGATTTATTTTCGGGCTTTCGGCCTGGATTATCGCTCCGCTCTTCCTCGGCCTCGGGGCGGCGAGCGGCCTTGCGGTCGGGCTCTTCGCGAACCGATTCGCCGATCGGTCCCGGTGGTACCGGGATATCGCGGCGCGATACTCCACCGGGTAATCATGCCGGCTGCCAACCGCCTTCTTGCGTCCCACTTGAGTACCCGGAACCTCTTTGTAACCGGCCTCCTGCTTATCCCGGCCTATCTGCTGCAGGGGAGTCTCCCTGTCCGGGTGATGCAGGTGTTGCTCTTTGCCTTCCTCGCGGACCGCGCCGGGAAGAAGATCAAGTGGCTCTACTTCGTCATCATGGTCGGCTCGATCACCCTGTTCAACTTGCTGAGCCCCTTCGGTCGTGTTCTCTTAACCATCGGGCCCGTGGAGGTCACCTCCGGGGCGCTCCGGGCAGGGCTGATGAAGGGGTTCACCGTTGTCGGGCTGGTCTTTATCTCCCTCTTTTCCATTCGTTCGGACCTTTCCCTCCCGGGACGTCTCGGGGGGTTAATCGGAAGGGTCTTTTTCTACTTCGAGAAGATTCTCGATGGGCGCAAGCGGATAGAGCCCCGGCGCCTTATCGCTTCGATCGACGACATTCTCGAGTCGATCTACGGGGCGGCGGAGGAAGAGCCGGAAATCGAGCGCTTTACCCGGACCGACACCCGGGGATGGCTCTTTTCCGGTCTCTTGGTCACGGCGAATTGGCTTCTCCTCTTTCTTCCTATACGGTAGAGACTCGGATACGTTAGAGTTCTGCGAAGAACAAGCGAGGGATACCAAGATGGCGGATTACATCGTTGGCGGGATTCAACAGGTGGGTATCGGCGTTCCGGACGTGGACGCTGCTTGGACGTGGTACCGGAGCCAGTTCGGTGCCGACGTCGGTGTCTTCGACGATACCGAGGTTGCCGGATTGATGACCCGATACACCGGAGGGATCCCCCAGAGCCGGCGGGCGGCCCTTGCGATGAACCTTTCCGGGGGCGGCGGCTTCGAAATCTGGCAGTTCACCTCCCGGAGCCCTACCCAGCCGGCGTTCCAGCCGGCCCTCGGCGATTTCGGAATTCTCGCGGTAAAGCTCAAGTCTAAGGACGTGGCCGGAGCCTACGAGCGGCTCCGCCGGGCGGGAGACGCCGTCTTAGGGGACGTAACCGAGGCTCCCGGCGGGGAAAAGCACTTCTTTGTCCGGGACCCGCTGAACAATCTCTTCGAAATCGTGGAAGGAATCGACTGGTTCGGACCGGTACGCAGGAGCCTTACCGGTGGTGTCGCCGGGGTCACCATCGGCGTGTCAAACATCGACGACGCGCTGCCCCTCTACCGCGGGATTCTGAACTACGACCGGGTTGTCTTCGATGAGACGGATGAGTTCCGCGATCTTGCGGATCTCCCCGGGGGCATCGGGACCTTTCGGCGGGTACTCTTAGGCCATTCTAAACCCCGCCGCGGCCCCTTCGCGGAACTGCTGGGGTCCACCCAGATCGAGCTGATCGAGCGGGTCGGTGGGGAACGCGGGCGCCGTATTTTCGATGGACGTTTTTGGGGGGACCTCGGGTTTATCCACGTATGCTTCGACGTTCAGGCCTTTGACGAGCTCAAAGACGCCTCGACCGCCCTCGGATTTACCCTAACCGTCGACAGCGGCGCGACATTCGATATGGGGGAGGCCGGCGGACGTTTCGGATACATCGAGGACCCCGACGGCACCCTCATCGAGCTCGTGGAGACTCACAAGATGCCCCTGGTTTCGAAGCTGGGGTTGACGATCGACCTGACGAAGCGCCCCCGGGGCAAGCCGCTGTCGAAGATGCTTCTCAAGTTGATGACGCTCAAGCGAAAGAAGTAGCCGGCCGCTAGACGGGGACCTTCACGCCGCCGTAGACCTTGGCGATCTTGTCGAAATCCTCCGTCGTGGGATTGAGCGACACGCCCGTGACGTCCCGCATCTCCCGAAAGGCTTCGACCGTTCTGGCGATCTGTTCCTCGTTGTGGGCGGCGGTGGGGATAATCCGGAACATCAAGAGCCCCACGGGAATAACCGGGTACATGACCGCGGTTACGAAAATTCCCTTCTCCCGGAGAAACCGGACCGTCCGCATGCCGACTTGTTCGACCGCCTCGTCGGCGATGGGCATAAAGACCGAGCAGATCGGTGACTCCCCGGGTCCGACGATGTATCCGAGCTCCTTGAGCTCGGCTTTTAGCTTGTCCGAAATCTCCCACATCCGGCGGCGCCGTTCGTCTCCGGCAATGACCAGCTCGAGGGTCTTTTCCAGCGCCTTTACGTAGACCATGGGAAGACTCTTCGCGAAAACCTGGGTTCGGGCGTTATAGGCGATCCAGTCGATTACCGCCTTGGTGGACGCCGAAAAGCCGCCGATAGAGGCGAAGGCCTTGGCGAAGGTCCCGAAATAGACATCCACGCCGACCTGAACCCCGTAGTGGTCCGCGGTGCCGCGACCGTTCTCCCCCATCACCCCCCAGCCGTGGGCATCGTCCACGAAGAGTCGGGCGCCGTACTTCTCCTTCAAGGGGACTATCTCGTCCAGTTTCGCCAGGTCGCCGGTCATCCCGTAGACACCCTCGGTCAGAATAAGCACGCCCCCCTTTCGGTCGCGGTTCGTCTTCTTGAGAATGGTTTCGAGGCTGTCCATGTCGTTGTGCCGGAAGACCCTCAAGTTCCCCCGGGAGAGAAAGGCACCGTCGACGATACAGGCGTGAGCGAGCTTGTCCATTACGATCGTGTCTTCCGGCGACACGAGGGCCTGTATCGTTCCGAGCACACCGAGGTAGCCGTAGTTGAATAGGAAGGCGGCTTCCTTCTGTGAGGCCGCCGCAAGACTCCTTTCCAGGGCGAGGTGGTGCGCGGTGTTGCCGGTCATCATTCTCGATCCCATGGGGTTCGAGACGCCGTATTCCTTGACCGCTTCGATTGCCGCCGCCTTGACCTCTTCCGAGTCGGCGAGGCCGAGGTAGCTGTTGACCGACCACATAATCCGGCTCTCGCCTTCGAAAACCATGTCGGTGCCGGCTTTCGGCTCTACGATCGGCCGGGTAAAGTAGTGGTCGTTCATCGCCCGAAGAATACCGAAATACCCTTGGTCGGTGTTGCATTTGTCGAAAAGGTCGATCAGCTGATTGTCACTCATTCAATTTCTCCTTTGAGAGAGAACCGCGTCGAGTTCCCCCTCGGAAGCGTCGGGATTGACGACCACCTCCGGCTTTCCAGGCACGATGTCGAAGTCTCGAAACACTCTGTTGATTCCGCCACCCGTTACGTTTAGCATAATTGCGGCATCCTTCTCGATTCGTTTCTCCTCGACGCTCCGGATCAGTCCGGCAACGGCGACCGAGGCCGCCGGGGCAATGTCGATGCCTTCTATCTCGTAGAAGAGGCGCCCGGCGCGCCGCGCCGCGTCGTTGTCCACTCCGAGGATCTCGCCTTCTTCGGCGGTGAGTGCGTCGAAGACCCCCCCGACGAGGGAGTAGGGCGGCCGTCGATTCGAGAGGACCTTCGCGCACATTTCGGCGATCTGGTTTTTCGCCTCCCTCGCATCTATCGGAGGCAACTCCCGGCTCCGGGCGCTCCACGCCGAGAGCATCGGGACGAATGGCTCGTTTTGCACAAGCATAAGCCGCATCTTATTGTCGCCGAAGCGGCCGTCGGCGGTGAGGCGCCTGGTAGCCTCCCAGGCTGCTATCGCGCCGGTTCCGCTCCCGACGGCTTGAAAGTAGTAGTTCGGTATCTTCCCCGCGAAGGTCGCCGCCGAAAGAACCGTGGTCCCCATGCCGTCACGACGGGCCACATTCTTCGCACCCCCTTCGGCGATAAAGCCGGGGCGATCGGCTATACGATCCGCGAGGCGTATCGCGTCCAGGTAGTCCGAGTCGCCGGCGGCGGCGATGAGGGCAACCGACGGACCAAGGGGGCCCACCGTCCAAATGGCGTTGAGGTTCTGCTCGGGTACGACAACCACCAGGGGAATCCCGTTGTCGGAGCAGACGCGCATGAACGCCCGGGCCGTGTTTCCGGCGGAAGCGACGACGAGGGTCTTGCCGTACTCCTGCGGCATGCGGCCGCAGACCGAGTACGCTTCGCATTCTTTGAAGGTTCCCGAAAGCATCCCCGCGTTTCGCTCGGGCCAGTATCCGCTAAAGGTGATGATGAGGTTTGTCAGCCCAAGTTGCTCCGCCAGACCTTTGCTTCGGTAGCTTACCGGAGCCGAGGAACCCGCGAGTCTACGGCGAAGTGGAAGCCAGTCGGAAAAACGGTAGAGGCCCTCGCTCTCCTCTCCCGGGTCCAGGCGCCGCTTTGCGTACTCGGACCGGAGAAATCCACTCTGTGAGGCCCTTGGATTCTCCAAGGGCATGTCCCCTACAACGCCCCCGTCGGCAAAACGCTCGCCGGTAACCAGGCACTCAAGCTGATACTGGTCGGTAATGACGGATTGATCTGCCATTAGTGAGTCAATTATGATTCGTCGCGAAAATTGTCAATAAAAGCGGACAATAATGCGGAAGATTCATCGGAATCTGACACATTACGCCCCTTTTGCCTCTTTTTGGGGTCTAAGGGTTGATGAATATTTGAATATCGGATTCATTTTGTATAGCCATGGATACCAAGACGCTAGTGAAGGTTGGGAAGGCGCTCTTCGCCCGATACGGCTATCGTGACGTTTCGATCGCCGACATAGCCCGGGAAGTGGGAATGAGTGTCGGGAGCTTCTACAACTATTTTGACAGTAAAGAGAGGTTCTACGGAGCTATCCTCGATTCCATCGAGGAAGAGGGAATCAAGAACGCAAACGTCGTGGTTCGGCGGCTTCACTCTCCGATGAACAAGCTCAAGGCCGTCTATCGCTTCTCCACTCTCGGTCTTAAGAACAACGTAATCCTCCGGGGGGTCATGCTTCGAGACGAGAAGTTTCTCTATCCGGGAATCGTTGGGCGAAGCGATCGTCTTCGAAACCATATCGAGGGGCTTGTCCGGGAGATCATTCTCGAAGGCACCTCCAAGGGGGTCTTTCGGACCGGTCTCTATCAAGACCCGGCCGGAATGATCCTGTCGATCTTCGATACCATCGTGGTCCGTCTCGACAACGCCTCCGTAGACGTTCTTATCGCCGATATCCTGACACTTCTGCAGCGGGGTCTTCGACGGGCGCTACGGCTTCGGCGACGGGACGAACGGGTCGACCGGAGAAACCGCCGCCGGGGCGGCGAGACGCCGCTCTAGGTGCCGGAAACCAGGTCGTCGTAGATCTGCCGGATTTCCTCGGCGTATTCCGCCGGCGCCAAGAGATGGCCCCATCCCATCTGAACCTGAAAAATGCCGTCGTAAGCGGAGTCGTGGTTGCTAATCAATTGATACGGGATTCCCTCGTCGTCGAGATGCGAGGTCACCAGGCCCGCTTCGATTTCGTTGCGGAACTCCAGGATGCGTTCGTGTTCCTTTTCTTTCATCCCGGGGCATTGTAGTGCCCAGCTACCCTATACTCAAGAACGTGAAGCTATCGAAACCGATCGCCCTGGGGGCAGCCGCTCTTTTCTTCGGAGTGGTTTCCCTGTACGCCTTTGATCTCACGGTGGAAAACGCCACCGGTTTTGACATCCATCGGATCCACGCATTCTCCCATGAGGCAACCGACATCGGAACCAACCTCCTCGACAGAACCCTGATCGTCGGAGGTTTACGGCGGATTACCGTCCCGGAAACCACGGATCGTCTCTTCGCCGTCGACGAAGAAGGGGACGATTATCTGGTTCTCGGGCTCGGGCCCCGGGAGCGCACGCGCATTATTCTGAGCCTCGACGACCTGTTCTCCGGTGACCCCCTCGGCCGGGGGAGGGCGGGCGTGCTGACGCTCCTCAACGAAACCGGGTTCGACCTGGTATCGGTGGTCATTCGGCCGGTAGCGGAGGGCACCGGGGAAACGGGAGTAGAGCTCTTGCCCCCGGGGCAGCGGGTTGCCCGGGGGCGTAGCTTTCTGCTTCGGGCACCCGAAGAGTATTCAGACGACTTTCTCTTCCATGTGACCGTCCGTGACGACGAGGGCGACCTCTACGAGAAGCGCCGCGTCGATTTCCAGAGGGAGCGATCGCTCAACTTTACCGTCGACGATATCCGGTGGTAGAGCCGGCGCTGCCCTCGGCCGCCGATACCGGGTCTGTATAGATTTGTATACAACTCCGCATATTGACAATAACGGCGACTAGCGCTAAGTTGGCCTATTATCAACACAAGCGGAGGGTCAACATGGGACTTTTGACCTGGGTTGCCCTACCTCTTGCTGGTGTGATTCTAGGTTGGTCAATCCGATGGCTGTACGCCAAATTTCAACTTTCTTCCTCGGAGCAAAAGGCTGAAAGACTAAAGCGAGATGCCCAGAAGGAAGCGGAGGCCAAAAAGCGAGAGATACTGCTTGAAACCAAGGATGAGCTCCTCAGGGAGCGTAACGAGCAAGAGAGGGAGCTTCGAGAACGAAGAAACGAGTTGCAGCGATTCGAAAAACGGCTGCTGCAGCGAGAAGAGAACTTAGAGCGGAAGACGGCGTCCGTGGAGGAGCAGCAAGCGTCCTTCGGAAAGAGAGAGACGGAACTTGCTGAACGGGAAGCCGACATTCGAGACCAGGAGGAGCACTGGCGCAGGGAGCTGGAAACGGTATCCGGACTAACTCCGGAGCAGGCTAAGAAACTTATTGTAGATTCTCTCGCCGACGAAGCCCGGCACGAGGCTCAGGGAGTCATAAACAAGATAGAGCAGGAAGCCGCCGTTACGGCAGACCGGGAGGCGAGAGAGATTCTCGTCTCGACGATCCAGCGCATGGCCTCGGAAGTAAACGCCGAGGTTACGGTAACCTCCGTCAGCCTTCCGAACGACGAGATGAAAGGGCGGATAATCGGCCGGGAAGGTCGGAATATCCGAACCCTCGAAACGCTCACCGGTGTCGACATCATCATCGACGATACGCCCGAGGCGGTCGTCGTCTCCTGTTTCGACCCGGTCCGGAAGGAAATCGCTCGACGCTCACTCGAACGCCTCATCGCCGACGGCCGCATCCACCCCACCCGGATCGAAGAAGTGGTCCAGAAGGTAACCGGGGAGATAAGCCAGTCGATCTACGACGAGGGCGAGCGGGTCCTCTACGAGCTCGGTATCCACAACATGAAGCCGGAAGGTATTCGTGGCATCGGACGCCTGCAGTTTCGCACCAGTTACGGGCAAAACGTCCTCGCGCATAGCAAAGAAGTTGCTATTCTGTCGGGGATGATTGCCGCAGAGGTTAGGGCCGATACGGATCTCTGCCGTCGAGCGGGTCTTCTCCACGACGTGGGGAAGGGCATCGAGAGCGACGGCGACAGCAACCACGTGGAGCTTGGTGTAGAGCTTGCGAAGCGCATCGGTGAGGACGACAAACTGATAAACGCCATTGCGGCACATCACGGTGACGTTCCCCACAGTTGCGTCGAGTCGGTCGTCGTTCAAGTTGCGGATGCGTTGTCCGCCTCTCGTCCGGGTGCCCGGCGGGAGACGCTTGACAACTACATCAAGAGACTGGAAAACCTCGAGCGGATTGCCGAGGACTTCGACGGTGTCGACAAGGCGTATGCGATTCAGGCGGGGCGGGAGCTTCGCATCATGGTCGACCACGAGCAGGTGACAGACGCCGAGGCCAAGGAGATCGCGAAGGAGATCGCCCGGAGAATCGAGGCCCAGCTTCGATACCCCGGACGCATCAAGGTTACGATGATCCGAGAGACGCGTATCGTTGAGTACGCACGGTGATTCGATAAGGGTTCTCTTCCTCGGCGACATCGTCGGCTCCCCGGGACTCCGGGCGGTTGTCACGATGCTCCCGGGGATTATCCGAGATGTCGGCAGTGACCTCGTCGTTATCAACGGCGAGAACGCTGCCGACGGTTTCGGTCTTACCGAAGAGCAGGCGACCCAACTCTTCGGCGTCGGGTGTGACGTCATCACCACCGGCAACCACGTCTGGCAACAATCCTCCTTTGCCGACGCCCTGGAGCGACAGGAGCGTATTCTCCGGCCCGCCAACTACCCCCCGGGGGTTCCGGGACACGGGGTCTGCGTCGTCGAGGCCAAGGGCGTCAAGGTCGCGGTTATGAACCTTCAGGGGCGTGTCCGAATGCCCATGACCGACTGCCCCTTCCGAAAGGCCAAAGAGCTCTTGCGGAAGGTAAGACAGGAAGTCGCGTTTGCCTTAGTCGATTTCCACGCCGAGGCGACGGAGGAGAAAGAGGCCCTGGCGTACTACCTCGACGGCGAGGTGGCGGCCCTCGTCGGCACCCATACCCACGTCCAGACCGCCGACGAACGGATCCTCCCGAAGGGAACCGCCTATCTAACGGATCT